>JALVCM010000203.1 GCA_027010005.1 Thiohalobacter sp. | reverse complement strand
TACACAAAAAAAAACACTGTGCAGAGAAAATACCCTGATCCCCTGGCAGCTTGCCCGACATTTATTTGACGGTTTTGAGGTTTGATGATATGTTGCCTCAACATCGACAACCTAACAACAACAATTACAGCATCATTTCCGGGGAGATATGAATAAGAAACTACTTTTTAAAGTCGTCTTCTCTGGCATCGCGGCAATACTGTTATCCGGACACGCCACCGCTGCGCTCATTACATTCACCTGGTCAGGCACTGGCAGCGGCGCTATAGGATCTACCAGCTTTACAAACTCCGATTTTGTCATAACGGCAGTTGGCGATACCACTAACTTGAGTTCATTCAGTTTTGGAACTTCGATTGATCACGATACCGCATCAATCGATATAAGTAGTCTGGGTACCTTTACGTTTATCACTGGCACCACAACTTTTGTTAACAACTCTAAAGGAATCGTGGGGTTTTCTCAGACTCTTGCTGGCGACCTGATAAATGGACCGACAGATACGGCTTTTACAACCTGGGGCATGAACACTGCCATCGGGCCCATCACAGGGTCAGGTGAACTGTTACAGTGGAATGATCCTTTCCAGCCCGAGGTTAACACGACCGGTGGTGTGTTATTTTTCAATGACGCCAGCACACCTCTCACATTCCAGGCATCTGTGGTGCCGGTTCCCGCCGCTATATGGTTATTTGGATCAGGACTGCTGGGACTGGCAGGCATAACCAGACGAAGCAATAAATAATACAACACGGCGCTTCGTACGTGGTTGCGGCAAAGGCAAACTTCTCCTCTCCTGCTCCCGGCTATCGGTCAATATACGAAACCGAGGTTGACGTATTCAGTCCTTTCAGGAAATAAATGTCGCCATTTGTCGCATAGACCAGCCCGTTATGCAGAATAAAGTCAGACAGGCCAAGAACTGCAACCGGCGCAAAACTATTACCACTGAATATATGTAAATCGGGAATGACACCGACAACAAATCCATTTACCGGATCAAGTATAGCACCATGCATTGTTTCGGCCGGAACAAGCGGATTGGTTACAGAATCAGAGTGGGCGACTGCAAGCTCGTTGCCCAAACTACTTGACGCAGTTGCTATCGCAGTCCATTGAACATTTAAAGTTGCATCTCTTGTAAACCCGTTAAAAAGCGGGACATCGCCACCATAATTCGGCGATCTGGGCTGCCAGTATTCGAGGGCCGGAGAAATAAATACCCGGTCAGAAGCACCAACAGGTGTTGCTGTTGCCGCGCCTGACGAGATATCGCCGGATCCGAGCTCAACGGGTGGCGATATACTCACATCCCAAAGCAGCGTTGTTGTGATAGTGGTCCAGTCATGCATGTAAAGTCTGCTGTGGCTTGAGTTTCTTCCCATAATAATGAGACCCGTATCACTGGAAAATGACTGCGTGTAGGGCATGGAAGAAATATCATAGCCAACGACTGCAGGTATTGCGCCGCTTTTCATCGATACATAGAGGTGATCACTGGAGCTGACCGCAATCGCATCTGGTGTGCCTGGCAGGTTGATTACCGATTTTACTGAACGCGTGTCTATGTCGATCACAGTGACGCTGCTTCCCCCGGAATTCATAACAAACAATGAATCTGCACCGACATTCATATCCATTTTCGTTGGCTGAGATCCGACCTGTATGCTGGTTTCCAGCGTATTCGTTGCCGTGTTAATAATGTGAACGACATTTTGCGCCGAGTCGGATACGTAGATTGCTGCCCTGACCGGGTCTGCAAAGATCCTCTGCAAATTCGAATTCGGAATACTCGCGATTTGCACATCCGCAAATACGGCATCCGGACCTGATGCGCTTCCACCACCGCCGCAACCTGATAGCGTCAACACCAGAAGACCTAACGCTGTAATTACACTTCTCATTCTCTAATCACCTGTCTGCCCGTTTATTTCAAGTATCGCACACCCTGGAATCTATAGAAATAAGCTGCCAAATCATTCGCAGGGATTGTTGATGGGGATCACCAGGTTGCCGCCCTCGCGGCGAATCGAGGCCAGTGGTTGCTTGCGCACCAGCAATCCACTTTGCCCACGGTACACGGTGTATTCATAGCCCGGTTGGATGGTCTGGTAGACGGAGCTGCCGAACACGGTATCCAGCGGTGACAGCCGGGCCAGCCAGCCGCCATCTGTTATCAGGGATTCGAGCAGCGGGGGTTCGGACAGTGCCCAGGCAATATGGGGATTCTCGTTTTCCTGCCGGACATCCCGGTAACGGCCACTCAAACGGTCGAGCCGGTAGCGTGCATCAAGGCCCAGCAGGTTGGCCCAGGGTTTCCACTTGAGGAACTGCGCATCGATGCGCCATTCGTCGCCGTACAACAGAAAGGTCTGTGCTTCACAGAAATCGCCACTGCGTAACTCGACACGGAACTGTTGTGGTGCAACCGGCTGGAAGGAAAGCCTGGCAACCGGCGCTTCATCCGTCAGCCTTGAATAGGTGTGCAGGTTCAACCCGGCCAGGACGGTGATGACAGCTAACACCGCCAGCAAGGACAGGAGACTTCGGCCCGGCAGGCGCATGGAATTTCAGCCGGTCTCCCCGGATACCTCAACGGCCCGCTCGACCACCTCGGCCAGCATTTGCGCCTGCGACAGCACCAGGTCACCGTCTTCACCTTCGACCATGACCCGGATCAGCGGTTCGGTCCCGGAAGGACGCAGCAGTACCCGTCCCCGACCATCGAGGCAGGCCTCGGCTTCACGCACCGCATCCTGGATGAGTGTACTGCTGTTGATGTCGATGCGCCGTGCCAGTGGAACGTTGATCATGTGTTGCGGGTACTTGTTCATGCCCTGCTTGAGTTCGTGCAGCGACTTGCCGCTCTGCGCCACGGTCGCGAGCACCTGCAGGGCAGACACCATACCGTCACCGGTCGAGGTACGGTCGAGGCAGATAATATGGCCCGACGACTCGCCGCCGAGTACACCACCGTGTGCCTCCAGCAACTCCATCACGTAACGGTCGCCCACGTTGGCGCGCATAAAGGCAATGCCCTGATCACGGAAAGCGTGTTCCAGACCAAGGTTGGTCATCAGCGTACCAACCACCGGGCCGGACAGCTGGTCAACCGCCTGGCGTGATGTCGCAATAATATAGAGCAGCTCATCGCCATCGACGATTTCACCCTTGTGATCGACCATGATCAGACGATCGCCATCACCGTCGAGCGCGATACCCAGGTCGGCCTGCTGGCGTAATACTTCCTCACTCAATGCCTGCGGATAGGTGGAGCCACAACCGTCGTTGATATTCAGGCCATCCGGTGACACACCGATGGCAATCACGTCGGCACCCAGCTCGTCCAGTACACTGGGCGCTATATGATAGGTGGCGCCATTGGCACAATCGACAA
>JALVCM010000202.1 GCA_027010005.1 Thiohalobacter sp. | reverse complement strand
GCAGGGATAGCCCATGAATGACAAAACATCAGGCACGAACAGTCTTTCCTGGTTTGAGCGTATCGGGCAACTACTGAAAGGTGAGCCCAGGGACCGGGACCAGCTGATCCAGCTGTTACGCGAGG
Organism: Thiohalobacter sp.; assembly: GCA_027010005.1. Classification (GTDB taxonomy): domain Bacteria; phylum Pseudomonadota; class Gammaproteobacteria; order DSM-19610; family DSM-19610; genus Thiogranum. The sequence goes on along the minus strand of JALVCM010000202.1, from coordinate 3,274 downwards.
CGCAGGCACGTGGCCTGTTCGATGCCGATGCACAAAGTATGATCGAAGGTGTGCTGGCCGTATCCGATATGCAGGTACGTGACATTCTTATCCCGCGTTCACAGATGGTCGTGGTCAATCGCAACGACAGCCCCGAGGATATTATTCCGGTTGCCGTCGAGTCCGGTCATTCACGTTTCCCTGTTATTGGCGATGACCGTGACGATGTCATCGGGGTATTGCTCGCCAAGGACCTGCTGCGCTATACCTCCAGGAATGGCGGTGAGCAGTTTTCCCTTCGCGACATCCTGCGCAAACCGGTATTTGTACCGGAGAGCAAACGTCTGAATGTCCTGCTCAAGGAGTTCCGGGCCAGCCGCAATCACCTGGCCATCGTGGTCGATGAGTATGGCAGTGTTGCCGGTATGGTGACCATCGAAGACGTACTGGAACAGATTGTCGGCGAGATCGAGGATGAGCACGATATCGATGAAGATACCTTTATTCGCAAACTCAGCGATGTCAACTACACAGTCAAGGCCCTGACGCCGGTCGATGACTTCAATGAATATTTCGGTACCGATTTCAGTGAAGAGGAATTCGATACCATCGGTGGTCTGATCACCCACGAGTTCGGGCATCTGCCCCGGCGCGGCGAAACCATTATCCTGGGTAACCAGAGTTTCCAGGTGACCAATGCGGACAACCGGCGCATCAATCTGCTGAAAGTTACTTTGCTACTCAATCCCAACGCGACCGGCGCAGCATCCTCCGCCGACTGATGGCGATTGCGGCAAAACTGTGGGTTATTTTTGCCGCTTTTGTGTGCGGTGCCGTCATGCCGCTGGGATTTGCGCCCTATGGCCTGTACTTCGTACCGATACTGGTGCTAGCCGCCTTTGCGTTGCTGCTGTTTCCCCTGCGACCCAAAGAAGCCTTGCTGGCCGGCTGGAGTTTCGGCCTGGGCCAGTTTGGTGTGGGTGTTTCCTGGGTCTATATCAGTATCTATCTCTACGGTAACGCCGGCCTGCCCCTGTCGCTTGCCGTGATGTTATTGCTGGTCGCCTTCCTGGCCCTCTACCCGGCACTCATGGCGTGGTTGCTGGCAAAGGCGCGGTCTGGCTCCGCTGCAACATTCTACATTGGCCTGTTTCCGGCGGCCTGGGTTCTGTCAGAGTGGTTACGCTCCTGGTTGTTCACCGGCTTCCCCTGGCTGAACCTCGGTTACAGCCAGATCGACAGCCTGCTGGCGGCGTTTGCTCCCGTGTTCGGGGTCTATGGCGTGGGCTGGATAACAGCGCTGTTTGCCGGGTTGCTGGCGGCCTTGCTGCGGGCACCGGGCTGGCCGCGGCTTGTTACGCTTCCGGCAATGGCCCTGATTGCGCTCATCGGCTGGGGGCTGAACCAGCAAGACTGGACGGATCTTGGTACGGATAGGCTGCATGTCACCCTGGTACAGGGCAATATTCCACAGGATATGAAATGGAAGCCGGAACAACAGGCTGCCACACTGGAAACCTATGTCGACCTGACCCGCGCACACTATGACAGTGACCTGGTAGTGTGGCCCGAAACTGCTATTCCTGCCTTCTATGACGAGGTGGCAGAGTCTTTTATCAAGCCGCTGTCGGAACAACTGCGTGCAAATAATGTGTCACTGATTACCGGCATCCCGGTGCTGGATCGTGAGCACTGGAAATATTACAACGCCGTTGTCAGCCTGGATGAACCGGGTCGCTTCTATTACAAGGTTCACCTGGTCCCGTTTGGCGAATACCTGCCCTTGCGTAACTGGTTGTCCGGGTTGCTCGGGTTTCTGCCCGTCCCGCAGTCCGATTTCAGCGCGGGCAGCCCCAACCAGCGCCCGCTGCAGGCTGCCGGTATTCCGGTGGGTGTTTCCATCTGTTACGAAATTGCTTTCGGTGAACAGTTGATCAAGGCGTTGCCGGAAGCCGCTGTGCTGGTCAATGTCAGTAATGATGCCTGGTTCGGTGATTCGCTGGCGCCACACCAGCATCTTGAAATGGCACGTATGCGCGCACGCGAAGTGTCGCGTTATATCTTGCGTGCCACTAATACAGGGATATCCGCCATTATTGCGCCGGATGGAAAACTGAAGGCGCGCAGCCGGCAGTTTGAAAAAGAAACCATCAGCGCAGAGATTGAGCCGCGCCATGGAGCGACGCCCTATGTGCGCTGGGGAAACTGGCCGGTGGTCAGCGGCGCACTGATTGTGGCTGGCTTGTTGTTATGGCGAATCAGGGTCGTTGCGAAGCGGCAGGTGTGAGTGGTTGTGTTGCCTGTTATCGCACGCCGGTGTCTCCCAGTAATTTTTGAAGCTGGCTGACAGCCTGTGCAGCACTGCGCGTGACAATCACGTCTACCCCGTCAAATGATGAACCCAGCGGCTGGTAATGACTTAACTGGTTCTCCAGTACTTTAATACCTGCATCCGATGCATCTTTCTGTTCACGTGCCCGTTTTGCCACCCGTTCGCGCAGTTCTGCTTTCGTTGCCTGGCAGTCAATAATGATACAGCGGGCAGATCTGCTCTGTGCCAGTTCAATAAACGGCACAAGCCGGGATTGTTGCAGAAACGTGGCGTCGACGATGACATGGTGGCCTGCGTCCAGCAGTATGCCGGCTATTTTTCCGAGGTGCCGGTAGGTGCGTTCACTGGCAGCATGACTATAGATACCCTGATCGATGCCCGAACCGCTGTCTGCATCTGTCGCCAGTCCGTGCAGGCGTTTGCGTTCGATATCGGAACGCAGGCGGATGGCGGGCAGGCTTTCAAGCAGCGACTGGCTGATCCGGGTTTTGCCGGAGCCGGACAGGCCATGCATCAGTAGCAGGGCGGGTGGGGCTGGCCGGGTGTAGTGCGCACCCAACGTCAGATAGGCACGGTGTTCCCCCAGCAGTTTATCCCGTGTTGCCTCGTCGAGGTCCGCCTGGTGTGCGCGCAGGCAATCCACCTTGGCGCGCACCATGGCACGGTACACCAGGTAATAGCGCAATACCGCAATACCGGCATAATCACCGGTCTGTTCCAGCCAGGCATTCAGGAAACGGCTGGCCAGGGCAGGCTGTTGACGGTGATCGAGGTCCATGACCATGAACGCGATTTCGCTGATAATATCGATCCAGCGCAGGTTGTCGTTGAACTCGATACAGTCGAATGCGACCGGTGTACCGTTTACCAGCGCAATATTACGCAGGTGCAGGTCGCCATGGCATTCACGGATAAAACCCTCATCCTTGCGCGCCTGGAGTGTTGATTGCAGTTTGTGGAATG
>JALVCM010000201.1 GCA_027010005.1 Thiohalobacter sp. | reverse complement strand
ATGCCCGTGAACACAATATGCCTCGCGAAGTGGCGCAGGCAAAGGCTGCGACCTATGCCCGTGAAATTGTCCCCTCCTTCAATGCCTATGTGTATTTCCGGGTCGGTTACTGGTTTGCCCGGCATATTGCCCGGCTGATCTACCGGGTACGGGTAGGCTTCCATGACGCAGACCGGCTGGCCTCCGTCAATCCCGATGCGACCGTGGTATTTGTCATGAACCATCGCAGCAACATGGATTATGTGCTGGTGGCTTTCCTGGCGGCCGAGAAAACCGCCCTCTCCTATGCCGTGGGCGAATGGGCGAAAATCTGGCCCCTGCATACACTGATCCGTGCCATGGGTGCCTTTTTTGTACGGCGTGGTTCAGGCAATGCCCTGTACCGCCGGGTACTGGAGCGTTACGTCCAGATGGCCACCCGTGCCGGTGTCTGCCAGGCAGTCTTCCCCGAGGGCGGCCTGAGCCGTGACGGCGCCATGCGTGAGCCCAGGCTCGGCTTTTTTGATTACATGCTGCGTGACTACCACCCGGACAGTGACCGGGAAATTGTTTTTGTGCCGGTGGGCATCAATTACGACCGGGTCGTCGAGGACCGCACCCTGCTGCGACGGCTTGACCAAGATGCCGAGAAACGCAGCGCAGGCTTTGTCGTCAGGACCACGATGGGCTTTATCTTCAAGCAAATGATGCTGTCCCGCCGTGACCGCTGGCGACGTTTTGGTTATGCCAGCGTCAACTTCGGTGAACCCCTGTCGGTGCGGGACTGGTGTCGCGACAACGCGATCGATTTTTCCCGGCTTGAGCAGGAAACCCGTTTCGAGGAAGTCGGGCGGCTGGCCACTGCATTAATGGCACGTGTCGCCGATGTCGTGCCGGTTCTGCCCGTTCCCCTGCTGGCCAGCGTCGTGCTGGAACAGGCTGACCAATGGGAGACCGCGCTGGCGATAAAAGCCCGTGCCATGGAAAAGATCGAACAACTGCGCGCGCAGGGTGCGCCCATCCGGGTTATGCCCGCGGCCTGTGAAGGTGTGCTGTCCAATGCACTGACGACACTCTGTGCACGCAATATGCTGGAACAGCGTGACGGGCTGTTACGTGCGTCTGCCGATGCCGGGGACGTGCTGGCCTACTACGCCAACTCGATCAATCGCTGGCGCCTGCCGGAGGCTGCTGGCGCAAGTCATTAAGTGCCTGCAGCAGTTCCCGGCTGTGTTCGGCCGGCCTGACCTTGCGCCATACGCGTGCAATACGTCCTTCCGGGTCGATAATAAAGGTGTGTCGCTTTGCGTAACGGATTGGACCGAAACCACCCAGCGAACCATAGGCCTTCGCGACCTTGCCATCGGGATCGGAAAGCAACGGGAATGGCAGGTGATATTTCTTTGCAAATGCCGCGTGGCTGCCGGCATTGTCCAGGCTCACGCCCAGCACGGCAACATCCAGCTTGCGAAAGGCAGAAAACTCATCGCGCAGTGAACAGGCTTCCTTGGTGCAGCCCGGGGTATCGTCTTTCGGGTAAAAATACACGACCAGCCACTGTCCGCGGTAATCCACCAGGCGGTGTGTCTTCCCCTGTGCGTCGGTCAGTTCGAAACCGGGAGCGGGATCACCTGCCGAAAGTCCGGCGGCATGGCAGCTACCCAGCAACGACATCAGGACAGCACCCTGTAATATTCTGTGTAACCAGACAACCATTGTGACACTCCGGGGTAACCTCTTTTTCGCTGGCTATTGCGTAACATGCGCCGACACCTAACAATAGTGCCACCCTTTGTAAAAAGGAACCAGACATGTCGCACTCGATCGGCCCGGCCCTGAGACAGCGCTGGCAGCAACTCTCCGCCCTGCCCGGCGGGCGCTGGCTGTTCAGTCGTCTGCTGGGGCAGATGGCACCCTATACCGGCTCGATCGGTGCCCGTGTCGAGGTGCTGAAACCGGGTTACTGCCGGGTACAACTGAAAGACCGCCGGGCGGTCCGTAACCACCTGCGCTCCATTCACGCCATCGCCCTGTGCAACCTGGGGGAAATGGCTACCGGACTGGCATTGATGAACAGTCTGCCGGACAACACACGCGGCATCCTGGTAAACATCTGCGCTGACTACCACCACAAGGCACGTGGCACCCTGCAGGCCGAGTGCCATTGCGAGATTCCTGCCGATAATCGCGAACAGCAGTACGAGGTTGTCGCCAGTGTGCGCGACGAGAGTGGAGAAACAGTCACTACCGTGACGGCCAGCTGGCTGCTCGGCCCGGACACGTCGCATAACCCCGATGCAAACTGAATTCACTCGCGCAGTCGGTATCGAGGTGCCGCTCATCTGTGGCGCCATGTATCCCTGCTCCAACCCGGAACTGGTCGCGGCCGTTTCCGAGGCCGGCGGTATCGGTATTGTCCAACCACTGAGCCTGACCTACGTGCACGGCTATGACTTCCGTGAGGGACTGCGCTATATCCGCAGCCTGACCGATAAACCGGTCGGCATTAACCTGATTATCGAACAAAGTTCCGAACGTTACCTGCGCCGGGTATACGAGTGGCTGGATATTGCGCTGGAAGAGGACTTCCGTTTTTTTGTTACCGCTCTGGGTAACCCGAAGCAAGTGGTATCACGCACTGCGGCTGCCGGTGCCATCGTGTACCACGACGTGACCGAGCGGCGCTGGGCGGAAAAAGCGCTGGACGGTGGTGTAGAGGGTTTTATCTGTGTGAATAACCGGGCCGGTGGTCACGCCGGCAGCCTGACTCCCGAAGCATTGCTTGAACAGATCGGGCCACTGGGGAAACCCATGATCTGCGCCGGCGGCATCGGCAGCCCTGAACAGTTTGCCAGAATCCTGCAGTTGGGCTATGCCGGTGCCCAGCTTGGCACCCGTTTTATCGCCAGCCGTGAATGCAGCGCACATGAAGACTACAAGCGCGCCATCCTCAAGGCACACGAAGACGACATTGTACTGACTGACAAGATATCCGGTGTGCCGGTATCGGTCATCAGAACGCCCTTTATCGAACGCACCGGGACACGTGCCGGCCCGCTCGCCAGACGCCTGCTGCGCAACCCGAAAACCAAACACTGGATGCGCCTGCTCTACACACTGCAATCCATTCGCACGCTGAAACACGCGTCACTGCAAGGCCAGGGCTACAGGGATTTTTTCCAGGCTGGCAAGAGTGTTGAGGGTATTATAGAAATACAGCCGGTAAAGGATATAGTCGCGGAATTCGCCCGCGAACCGGACTCTGGCTAATTCGTCATTGCGAGCGAAGCGCGAGAATCTCATACGATGGAATCAGCCTGTTAGGGAACCTCTGATCTATTAGCGCTGAGAGCATGGCACCCGCAACCGACCTCTGTTCCATTATAAATAGCCGCCAGATTTTGTACTGGACAGCCTGTTTT
>JALVCM010000200.1 GCA_027010005.1 Thiohalobacter sp. | reverse complement strand
CCCGATCAAACTTGGCTGCTCTCCCCATCTGTCAGTTTCCCGAAATATTTTTTATACACCTCTGGACAAAAAGTGCTGTCCACCTTAAAGTGTACATCGCTGTACAAAATAACATATCCACAATCACTCCTCCAGCAGATTTGGAGAAAGCCATGTTAAATCAGCAAATTTCTGAAACGATTCAGCCACGGGGTAAATACGTATGAGTGCTTTTTTTGTTGCAACATCATCGATTAAAGATCCGGAAAAATTTCAGCTCTATGCTAAAAAGGCCGGGGAAACATTCGCCGGGCATGCCGCCGAGCCGGTCTTGCGGGGAAAATTTGAAGGCGTGCTCAAGGGTAATGCCGACCATAACGTGGTTGGCATTATCAAGTTTCCGACGGTCGAGGCACTGCGCGAATGGTATGACTCGGATGCCTACCAGGCGCTCGTACCGCTGCGAGATGAGGCAGCGGACATGACGATCTGTGTGTATTCCGTTCCTTCTTCATAAAAAGTTCTCACTACGGCGACTGGCGCCTGGACAACCCGCGGTTTCAGGCAGCGGCGCTCCAGTATAATACTGCCTTGCTCGAAGAGATTGATCGTATCGCGGTCAGCAAGAATATCACCAGTGCACAGGTTGCGCTGGCCTGGTTATTGGCCCGGAAGCCCGATATCGCGATGATCCCGGGTACGCGGAAAGTCCCTTATCTGGAGCAGAACTGGCAGGCGATGGAACTCGATTTGTCGAGTGAGGAATTAAATTCCCTCAATCAATTTTCCAGTGACTTTGTCGCCATGGGAGAGCGATACTAGCCAGTCAGCTGACAGAAATACAGGGAACTGACCGTGACTGAAGCCAGCTTTACAACGCAGACACTCAACTTTCTCCGCACACTTAATAGATGGCGCACACTTCGTCAAACTCAAAGCGAGGACCGCGTGGATGCAGTGCGGCCGGATCCCCATAACCCAGATTGAGCAGGAAATTTGATGCATAGCGCCCATCAGGGAAGAATTCCTGATCGACCTGTGTGTTGTCGAATCCTGACATAGGTCCGACATCAAGCCCCAGGCTGCGGGCAGCCAGTATCAGGTAGGCGCCCTGAAGGCTGCTATTGCGGAATGCCGTCTGTTCGCTGAGCGTTGCATTGTCCGCATACATGGCCCGCGCCGTATCGATATAGGGAAACAGGGTTGGCATGTGTTCATAAAACTGCGTGTCCCAGGCCACAATCACGGTAACCGGTGCGGCCAGCACCTTGTCAACATTGCCTGCGGCCAGCATCGGTTTCAGTCGGGCTTTCGCTGCCGTTGACTTCAGGAAAACCAGGCGCATTGGCAGGCAGTTCATACTGGTTGGCCCCCATTTTGCGAGATCGTACAGTTCATGCAGTTGCTCATCACTGACCGGTTTGTCCAGCCAGGCGGTATGCGACCGTGCCTGCAGGAAAAGGCGTTCCAGGGTGTCGTTGTTCAGACGATTACTCATTCCTGATGTGCTCCTGTGTCGTTCACACCCGCGTACGCGATACCGCTGAGATCAGCCATTTCCCGTTTCCAGGTCGTGATGTCGTTCGAGGTAAACTGGTTTAAATGGTCATGTCCGCAGGCCCGCGCCATGACCTGCATCAGGCTGGTCGAGGCTACAAGGTAGTTCTTCAGGCGGTCAGCGGATTGCTGGATGTCCAGACGATCTCTCAGTTCGGGTTTCTGGGTGGCAATACCGGCCGGGCAGTTGTTGCTGTGGCAGATTCGCGCGGCCACACAGCCAATGGCCTGCATGGCGGCATTGGATAGTGCAATGCCGTCGGCGCCGAGGCAGAGCGCCTTGACGAAATCGGCCGGTGTCCTGAGCCCCCCGGTAATAATCAGGGTAACATCCGGGCGTTCCTGTTGGTCGAGGAAACGCCGCGCACGTGCCAGTGCCGGTATGGTGGGCACGGAAATATTGTCACGGAAAATCAACGGGGCCGCGCCGGTGCCACCGCCACGTCCGTCGAGAATGAGATAGTCGACGCCGGCCTGTAGTGCAAAAGCAATATCCTGCTCGATATGATTGGCTGACAGCTTCATCCCGATGGGGATACCGCCTGTCACCTCGCGCACCCGGTCCGAGAAACGCAAAAAATCTTCCGGTGTCACCAGTTCATCAAAGGTCGATGGCGATATGGCCGGCGTGCCTTCTGCAAGCCCACGCACTTCGGCGATCTTCGTCGTTACCTTGCCGGCTGGCAGGTGACCACCGGTCCCCGTCTTGGCGCCTTGTCCGCCTTTGAAGTGGAATGCCTGTACAGAGGACAGCAGTTCCTCGCGGTAGCCAAAACGGGCGGAGGCCAGTTCATACAAATAACGCCGGTTGGCCTGCTGTTCCTCGGGCAGCATGCCACCTTCCCCGGAACAGATACCGGTACCCGCCAGGTCAGCGCCGCGCGCCAGTGCGATCTTGGCTTCTTCCGACAGGGCGCCAAAGCTCATATCCGATACGAAGAGGGGGATATCCAGTCGCAGTGGTTTGTCGGCGTTTGGACCGATCACCAGCCCGGTCTCTACCGGTACATTATCCAGTTTCGGTTTGGTCGCAAACTGTGCCGCCAGGATCTGGATATCATCCCAGTGCGGCAACGCCGAGCGGGGTACGCCCATCGCCCCCATCGGGCCATGATGACCGACGACGCCCAGGCCATCTCTGGCCAGATCGTGAATATATTTAACGGTTGGTTCTTCGGGCGTTGGCCGGACCTGCAGTGAGTCGCCGGGCGCCTGTGCGGCGGGTGCATCCAGTCCCACGTGGCTACCATCGCAATACGGTGGATTTTTACTCTGCTTGCACAGGCATAGATGCGCGGTTTCAGATATCTCCACCTTGAATGCCAGTGGTTCAAACGTCGTTCCCTGGTGTGAGCCATCGCAAAATGGCTGGTTCTGTGATCGTCCGCAGCTACACCAGTGATAGGTCTCGCCGGCTTCCAGCGCAACTTCCATTGGCTGCACGCCGGCTATGTGGGCTTTTGTCATTCTTCTTCTCCGTTAAGGTAAATCAAAGAGCAGGGCTTCTGTGGTTTCCTGCGCATCGAACTGAAGCACCGCCACGTCAGACAGACCAATGCCGTCACCGGCTTCCAGCAGATATTCGTTTACGCTCAGGCTGCCGGAGATGACATGTACATAACACGTCCGACCTGCGGCCAGGGTGTGCTGTTCCGTTTGTCCGCGGTCGAGGCGTAGCTGGTACAGGCAGGCGTCCTGATGAATGCGCAAGGTGCCGTCACGACCATCGGGCGATACGATGGCAGTCAGTCCCTGGTTATGCCCGAAGGACTTTTGTTGGTAACCGGGCGCAACGCCCAGCTCGGCCGGTTGAATCCAGATCTGCAAAAATGACAGCGCTTCGGTATCTGACGGGTTGTATTCACTGTGGGT
>JALVCM010000199.1 GCA_027010005.1 Thiohalobacter sp. | reverse complement strand
CGAAAGGTTTCACCCCGACCTGGCACCTGAAACCCAGGCCATCGGCGACGGGTCCGTCTCCTACCTTTACTACCCGCAGACCATCGAACGTGCACTCGCCCTCGACAGCCGGGCGAAGTTCATCGTGTCGGTCAGAAACCCGGTGGATATGTTGCGCTCCTATCATGCACGACTGCTGTATATGCTCGATGAAAATATTACAGACTTTACACGTGCATGGGCCTTGCAGGGCGACCGGCACGCCGGCCATCACATTCCCCGGCGCTGCCGTGATGCACAGCTCTTGCAGTACGGTGAGGTCGCAAAACTGGGCAAACATGTCAGCCGGCTTTTTTCTCTTGCCGGTCGGGAGCATTGTCATGTTGTCGTGTTCGATGACTTTGTCCGGGACCCGCGCAGTGTTTATGAACAGGTACTCGCTTTTCTGGGTATTGCCGACGACGGGCGCAGCAAATTCAGGACCAAAAGCACCAATGCAGGCTTCAGATCCCCCTGGTTGCAGCGATTTGTCATGAATCCACCGGCCTGGACATACCCGCTGATCAAATTCGGTAACGTTAAAATGCTGTCGCACCTGAAGGGGCTGCGCAAGCGCATCAAGCGGTTTAACAAGGTGCCTGAGGCCCGGCAAATATTTTCACCCGCACTCCGCGCTACACTGTGTGAGTACTATTCCGATGACGTAAAGACCTTGTCGGGCCTGCTGGATCGTGACCTGAGCCACTGGTTGCTGGATCCACCCCGGGGTACCGGGTGACAAGACAATAACATCTGCCCGGCCTGGCTGCCCTGACGGGAAGAATGCCGGCCGGTTTCCTGTTCACCCGGTCTGATCGCTCCTGCCCCACAAAAAACGGGTTCCAGAAGGAACCCGTTCACAGGTTATTGCCACGTCGAAATTACTCTCCGTCGCCCGCTTTCTTTTCCACTTCGATCAGTTCCATGGCGGAGAGCTCGACTTCAGCCCGTCGGTTGGGCGCCAGGCACTGGATCAGGGCAGCACCTCGCTTGCCTTCACAACTCACGACCGGATCGGCTTCACCTACACCACTGGTTTCGATAAAGGCAGGAACTACACCACGGGAAACCAGATAATTGCGTACCGCCGCAGCACGGCGTTTTGAAAGTTCAATGTTATAGGCATCATCGCCAATCATATCGGTATGACCGGTGATGCGAATTTTCTCGTCTTTTAAATCTGTTGCCGTAAGGCTCCCAAGCACTGCATTGAGTCGCACCTTGCCATCATCTGTCAGCGCCGCACTGTCGAAATCAAACAGTGCCTCGGCTTCCAGCTGGACCGGTTTGAGTTCCTTGACGATAACGACTTCAACGGCTGCCAGCTTTGCCGCTTCGCGAGCAGCAACGACGGCGGGCTCACATTCGACGACTGCAACCTGTTCCGACCAGCGCATGGTATGCACGCACTCACCAAAGCCGGTGCGGATCACTGTATCCGAACTGTCGCTGACATACCCCACTCCGGCATGAGCAAGGCCTGTTACCAGACTGCAAGTAGCAACAAGCAGGGCGCGTGTTTTGTTGTTCATTATATTCCCCTCCGGGCACTGCATTATTATCAGGTGTTATTTTCCTGTAGTCCCGGGGGAGAAGCAATGATAAAAAGGAAGTTTTTAGCCGGCCACCGTACCGCAGTTGCTCAGGCTTAAACGTGGGGGGTTGGTGGAAAAAACAAAAGGAGCGGCCTTTTCCAGCGCACTCAATCCCAGCAGCATCCGTGTTTCCTGTGGGAAAACAGCAGCGTCGACATCATTTAGAACACAGTCCTCACCCAGCACCAGGCGCTTGATCCGGTACAGAGGAAGTCGAAGCTCCCGACCATCGGCCATCACCCCGGTAAGCTCGCCCACGGGCGTTGCATTTCCCGCTTCGATCAAAAGCTCCAGCGTGTATTCATTGATGGTGGTATAGCCCGCCCCCGTATCCACCATGAACTCGACATCACCACTGCCGAGCATACTGGCCTGTACGTAGTAGGTCGCAAGATGCTTCTGGTTCATGGGGATAATGCGGTAGGAATCAGCCAGCACGGTTCCGGCCGCCAGCAGGCTGAACAGTACCCATACCCATTTTGATCGTGCTGAAAACATGACTACCCCACCACAGTGACAAATTTCTGTCGTTACCCTGTCAGCGGCAAATCCGGCGCGAGGTTGATAGCTGCCTTGGCATCTCCCTTGAGGCGCAGCTGGAAAAAACCGGCCCTGCGACCCCATGCACAAAAATATCCAATATTATTTCTTATAATTAACAATAGATTGCAGCCTGATCCTGAAGGCCTCCAGCAGCCTTCCCGCTCCTCCCACCAGAAATCGGCACAAAAGCCGCCGGGAAACCCTTCGCCTCTATACTCATCCGCGGGCTCCGGTCATGCCATTCCTGCGCTGGCAAGTAAATTGCAGTTCTCATCCTGTTTATTGAGGAACCATTGACTTACCACAACGAGAGCCTGCTATGCGAATCGAAAAAATTTCAATCAGGGCATTGACCATTGGCGCACTGCTGCTTATCGGGGCTGTCGGCATCAGCACCTCGTTCATCGCCGAGGAGGCGTACCGCAAGGCCGCAACCGGGGCACATGTTGAAACCGTGGCACAAATACTCGGCACCCTCAGTAACGCCGAACTCTCGGAAATGGAGGCCAGCGCCGCCCACCTCGCCAGTGCCGCCGTTAAAACTTTTTCCCGGCAACCCGGGCTGGCAAGTTACCTGGCCGAGGCCCCTGCCGGTACGGCCAACCCGGTACTCGCCAAACTGCTCCATGCTCCGCTTGAGACAGACCTGCCAGGGCTCAGGCCTGTATCTGCACACCTCTACAACAGCAGCCGGCAACTGCTTATGTCCAGTGGAGAAGAAAGCAGCCTCGACAGTCCCGTGCTGACACGCGAGAGCCTGGAAGATGCTGCACAGGGATACTGGCTGGACGGCGAACTGCCTCGCTATTCGATCGTGCGCAGTGTTGGAAAAACAGCTGGCAGTGGCTACCTGGAATTACGCTTTGATCCCACCCATGCACTGCAGACTCTCACGAGCCTGACCGGCCTGCCCGTACGTATCAACACGATAAACGGAACACCACTCTATGAAAGCCCGGACTGGACAGAACCGGCTGAAGCCATTCCCGAAGTCACCCTGATGATCAAGCCGGGTGATGCTCCGCCACTGGCGCAACTGGCTGTACTCGATGACCTGACAGGACTTTACAGAACTACCCGGGAAGAACGGAATTCAACAACCGGTATCTTTGTCGCCCTGCTGGCCATCGCACTGCTTGTTGTGATCGTCTTGCTGGACCGTTTCCTGTTCCGTCCTCTCAGCGCCATGCTCGATGACATGCAGCGTGTCGCACAGGGCGACACCAGTGTCCAGGTCGATAATCATGCCCTGAAAG
>JALVCM010000198.1 GCA_027010005.1 Thiohalobacter sp. | reverse complement strand
CAGGTGGAAAGCCCAAGCTCGCCACGGACACGCTGGTTGAAAAATGCCCGGGCCGCGGGTTTTCCGGGTAGTTGCTCCCGGCTGCAGCCGGCGAATACCGCGGCGGAGAAATGTTGCAAGCGGCTTTGTTCCAGTGTCAGCAGCCTGACCGGGCTGCCATTGTCCGCAGGGTGGAAACTGGCACGTTCCAGGTTACGGCCCAGCCAGTCACGGAACTCATCCCAGCTGAGCCTGACCGGGCTGTACTGGCTGGCGGTCTGCAGATGTTCGATCAACGCAAGAACCTGCTGGCCGGCATCATCGGATTGCAGTGCTTCACTGGCACCGAGCTGCCGGAGACTCTCCGCCAGGGCATCGAGAAACGTGGTGACGGGATGGTTTTCTTCCAGCACAGACAGTAACGGGGCAGCGGCATGATCGAGATGGTTCAGCAGCTCGTGCAGTGCCTGCCGGGACATTTCCCCCCACGCCGGCAGGCGTGCGCTGCGGTAGTCGAGGTGGCGGCGGTAACGGTCCAGCCCGCGCGCAATATTTTCATGCAGGATGATGTCCTGTTCCAGCCGTCGTACCTGTTCGAGGTGTTCATCGCGCCGGTCACCGGACAGGAAGGGTGACTTGAGTACATCCAGCAGCGGTGCGCAGGCAAAGTCTTCCTCGACCGTTTCCAGCCAGCGTTCCAGCAGCGCGGCGGCGCTGGTGGTGGACAGTGCCCAGCCCCCGGCATCGTCCAGCGCGATCTGTGAGTTCTCCAGCAGGGCGCGTACCCGCCGCGCCAGCCGGCGGTCACCGGTGATAATGGCAATGGGGCCGTCCGGATCGTCCAGCAGCCAGCGCCGTACCTGCAGGGCCACCGCCCGGGCTTCCTGTTCGGGGCTGTCGGCGCAGAAGGTTCGCAGGCGATCAGCAAAGGGATTACCGTGGCCGCTGCCAGCGAACTGCCGGGCGCGTTCCACAAGGTGTTGTGCCGTATCGCCAAACAACGCATCGATGAAGGCGTCGGTGTCATTACCTGGCTCTGCCGACATATCGGCGGCCTTTATCTTCAGTTGTCGTAACAGGTCATTCAGCGGGGCATGTGGATGATAGCCTTCTCCCCCGTTGTTACCGTGCAGGATCAGGCGCGCCTCGTCACGTTGCAGGCGTTCAGCCAGCCAGCGGATTTCTGCCACACTGAAGCGGGTGAAACCCACCAGCCAGAGCAGTTGTCCGTGGCTGCAGGCGGTACTGTCTTCCAGCTGTTGACGGTGCGCGCTGGCCGGGTCGGTCAGCTGATCCTCTTCCAGCTGTTGCCGCCAGGCACACCACAGCGTGTGCAGCATCCAGGCTTCCTGTTGCAGTGCCGGGCCGGGTTGGCGAAGGCCATACGCCTGCTTCAGTTGTGCCTCAAAAAATGCATAATCCTGTGGCGTCAGTTCGGCACCGGTCATTTCATCAAACAGGGTGAGCAGTTCATCGGCCAGTAGCCAGGGGTCGGTATCGGCGTAGAGTGATTTGCTGTTGCGCAGCGCTTCGGCAAGGATCAGCTCGCGTGAGGGTCGGTCGAGGATGGTCTGGCGGAGCGGGGCGGAGCGTGTCAGCCAGCTGTCCAGCGTGTCAATCTGTGGGCCCAGCAGGGCGGTGTGACCCAGTGCTTCAGCCTGCTCCAGCAACACGGCACGCAGTGCCGCTGCGCACTGCGTGTCGGGTAGCAGGATCTGGCAGTGACTCAGGTCAGGCAGATCGTTGCGGTAGTGTTCGAGTACCTGCCGCGTGGTGAAAGCGAGCGGGTCTGCGGAAAACGGAACAAGGTGGCAGGCGGTCAACGTTCCAGCAGTTTGAGTTTGCCTTCCTTGCCCAGCCACTCATCGGCATCGGGTGGCGGATCTTTTTGCTGGGTGATGACCGGCCACTGTGCGGCGAGCTCCTCATTCAGCTCAAGGAACATTTCCTGGCCTTCCGGCAGGTCGTCCTCGGGGAATATGGCCTCGGCGGGGCATTCCGGTTCACACAGGGTGCAATCGATACATTCTTCCGGATCGATGACCAGGAAATTCGGGCCTTCGTGGAAGCAGTCTACCGGGCAGACCTCGACACAATCCGTGTATTTACACTTGATACAGTTTTCGCCTACTACAAACGTCATGACGGGCTCCTGATTCAACAGTCGCACATGATACACGGATTACGGGGGGTGTTTCTAACCCGTCAGACGGATGCGGGTTGTTTTTCTTCGTCCCGGGCGGGCTTGGTGGATTCCACGCGGTTCCTGCCGGCTTCCTTGGCGCAGTACAGCGCCTTGTCAGCCGCTTCCACCAGCTTGTCGGGTTTCATGTCCTTGTCGTCCGGGCTCAGTGTGGCCACGCCAATACTGAGGGTGACCCTGTCGTTGTTGTCCGTGTTTTCATGGGGAATATTAAGATCCCAGATGCAGTTGAGGACCTTCTCGGCGACAGCAACTGCACCTTCGAGCGTGGTGTCGGGCAGCACCATCACAAATTCTTCACCACCATAGCGGCTGACCAGGTCGGCCGGCCGGTGTACGGTCCTTGACAGGGCTTTGGCTACCTTCTTCAGCGTGTCATCACCGGCCTGGTGGCCGTAATGGTCGTTGTAGCGTTTGAAAAAGTCGATATCGGCAAAAATCAGTGACAGCGGCATGTTGGTGCGAAGCGCACGCTGCCATTCCTGTTCCAGTGTTTCATCAAACTGACGGCGGTTTGCAACCCCCGTCAGTCCATCGAGCGAGGACAGCCGTTGCAGTTCCTGGTTACTGCGCGCCAGCTCCTTGTTCATGATTTCCAGCTGTTCCTGCATTTTGCTCAGCGACTTGAAGGCCTGGTCACGCTCCTTCTGGGCCATGTAGCTCTTGGCATGGGCACGAATACGCGCCAGCAGTTCCACTTTTTCCGGCAATTTGACCAGGTAGTCGGTGGCACCCTGGTTGAAGGCTTCACTCTTTATATTAGGGTCGTCCTTACTGGACAGCACGATGACGGGTACGTCCCGTGTGGCAGGATTGTTGCGGTAGAAGCGTACCAGGGTCATACCATCAATTTCGGGCATCACCAGGTCCTGCAGGATGACAGTCGCCTTGATCCGGGTGGCTTCCTGCAGTGCCTGTTTCGGGTCAGCACAGTAATGAAAATCAATATCAGGTTCATCCGCAATCATGCGCCGTATACCCTCGGCGACCATTGGCTGGTCATCGACGAGCAACACCACCGCCCAGCGTATCGTGTTAGCGCTGTCAGGCTCTGACTGGTTTTTATCCATGTTCATTCCGGTTTCCGTTTCCCCGGCCTCCGGAAGAGGCCTTTTTCCCCGGGCTCCCTTCTGCCCCGGGGCCACCCTGCCGGGTGATTGTCCCCATCTTCTCCGCCCACCGGGCCAGTTCAGGTCCGATGTCCCCCAGTGCCAGAATTTCTCTAGCTGCATCAAGCTCTTTTGCAG
>JALVCM010000197.1 GCA_027010005.1 Thiohalobacter sp. | reverse complement strand
CGCATGCTGGTGGACCGCGGCTGCCGTATCACCGTGGTGCCGGCACAGACCCCGGCGCAGGTGGTGCTGGACCTGGACCCGGACGGCGTGTTTCTGTCCAACGGCCCGGGCGACCCGGAGCCGTGTGATTACGCCATCGAGGCGATCCGCACCCTGCTGGAAAAAGACCTGCCGATGTTCGGTATCTGCCTCGGCCACCAGTTGCTGTCGCTGGCCAGCGGCGCGCAGACGGTGAAAATGAAATTCGGTCACCACGGCGCCAACCACCCCGTGCAGGACCTGGAAACCGGCGTGGTGATGATCACCAGCCAGAACCACGGGTTTGCCGTGGACGATGCCACGCTGCCGGATTGCCTGGTTGCAACGCACCGTTCCCTGTTCGACCAGTCGCTGCAGGGCGTGCACCGTACCGACAAGCCGGCATTCAGTTTCCAGGGACACCCGGAAGCCAGCCCGGGACCACACGATGTCGCGCCGTTGTTCGATCATTTTATCGAGCTGATCGATGCGGCGCGTGACGATAATGCACAGGCCACGGCTTAAAACCGTCATTGCGGGAAATAATCGTCATTGCGAGCGCAGCGCGGCAATCTTTTTCAGTTGGGCACCATGCCAAACAGATTGCCGCGCTGCACCCAAAGAACCCACGCGGGTTCATTATAGGTACCTCACCCTTCGGGTCGAGGCATCGCAATGACGGCACCCTGAATTTATTAAGTGAGCAAACAGGCGCATGCCAAAACGAACTGACATAAACAGTATCCTCATCATCGGTGCCGGCCCTATCGTTATCGGCCAGGCCTGTGAATTCGACTACTCGGGCGCACAGGCCTGCAAGGCGCTGAAGGAAGAGGGCTACCGGGTCATCCTGGTCAACTCCAACCCGGCCACCATCATGACCGACCCGAACACGGCGGATGCGACCTACATCGAGCCGATTACCTGGGAAACGGTGGCGCGCATCATCGAAAAGGAAAAGCCTGATGCTTTGTTGCCGACCATGGGCGGCCAGACGGCGCTGAACTGTGCGCTGGACCTGGCGCGCGAGGGCGTGCTGAAAAAATTCGGCGTGGAAATGATTGGTGCCAGACGTGAGGCCATCGACAAGGCCGAGGACCGCGACCAGTTCCGTGAGGCGATGCTGAAGATCGGCCTCGATATGCCGCGTGCTGCTGTAGCGCACAGCCTGGAAGAAGCCTTCCAGGTACAGGCACAGGTGGGTTTCCCGACCGTCATCCGTCCGTCTTTCACCATGGGTGGTAGTGGCGGCGGTATCGCCTATAACAAGGAAGAGTTCATCGAGATCTGCGAACGCGGGCTTGAGCTTTCGCCGACCAGCGAACTGCTGGTGGAAGAATCCATCCTCGGCTGGAAAGAATACGAGATGGAAGTGGTACGCGACCACAAGGACAACTGCATCATTATCTGTTCCATTGAGAACTTCGACCCGATGGGCATACACACCGGTGATTCCATTACCGTCGCCCCGGCGCAGACGCTGACCGACAAGGAATACCAGATCATGCGCGATGCATCGCTGGCGGTGCTGCGCGAGATTGGCGTGGATACCGGTGGTTCCAACGTGCAGTTCGCCATCAATCCCGAAAACGGCCGCATGATTATCATTGAGATGAACCCGCGTGTGTCACGGTCTTCCGCGCTGGCCTCCAAGGCGACCGGTTTCCCGATTGCCAAGGTGGCGGCGAAGCTGGCGGTCGGCTATACGCTGGATGAACTGCAGAATGAAATTACCGGCGGTGCCACACCGGCCTCGTTTGAACCGTCGATCGATTACGTGGTGACCAAGATCCCGCGCTTTACCTTCGAGAAATTCCCCCGCGCGGAAAACCGCCTGACCACGCAGATGAAGTCGGTGGGTGAAGTCATGGCCATTGGCCGCACCTTCCAGGAGTCCATGCAGAAAGCCTTGCGTGGCATGGAAACCGGCATCTACGGGTTCGACGAGCACATCGACCTGGAACAGGACAATGCACTGGACACTATCCGTCGCGAACTGCGCGATGCCGGTGCTGACCGAGTACTTTACCTTGGCGATGCCTTCCGCGCCGGTCTGTCGCTGGAGGAAATCCACGATCTGACTAAGATCGATCCCTGGTTCCTGGTGCAGGTCGAGGAACTGATCCGGCTGGAAGCAGAAGTGCGCGAGCAGGGGGTCGGTGCACTGAACCGGGAACGGGTGCGCAAACTCAAACGCAAGGGGTTCTCCGATCACCGCCTGGCAAACCTGCTGGGGATCGACGAGTCAGCGTTCCGTAAACTGCGCCATGAGTTCGATGTACGTCCCGTGTACAAGCGGGTGGATACCTGTGCCGCCGAGTTCGCCACCAGCACTGCCTACCTGTATTCGACCTATGAAGAAGAATGCGAGGCCGATCCTACCCGCAGTGAAAAGATCATGGTGCTCGGCGGTGGTCCGAACCGGATCGGCCAGGGGATCGAGTTTGACTATTGCTGTGTGCACGCCGCACTGGCAATGCGCGAGGATGGGTATGAAACCATCATGGTCAACTGCAACCCGGAAACGGTGTCCACGGATTACGATACCTCGGACCGTCTCTACTTCGAGCCGCTGACGCTGGAAGACGTACTGGAGATTGTCCACAAGGAACAGCCGAAGGGTCTGATCGTCCAGTACGGCGGGCAAACACCGCTGAAGCTGGCACGTGCACTGGAAGAGGCGGGCGCCCCCATCATCGGCACCACGCCGGACAGCATTGACCTGGCGGAAGACCGCGAACGTTTCCAGCAACTGATTGAAGAGAATGGTTTGCTGCAGCCGCCCAACCGTACTGCACGCAGTGTCGATGCCGCACTGGCGCTGGCCGGTGAAATCGGTTACCCGCTGGTGGTGCGGCCGTCCTACGTGCTGGGCGGGCGGGCCATGGAAATCGTCTATAACGAGGATGACCTGCGTAACTACATGGCCGTGGCGGTCAGCGTGTCCAATGAATCCCCCGTGCTGCTGGATCGTTTCCTCAATGATGCAATCGAGGTCGATGTGGATGCCATTTGTGATGGCAAGGATGTCCTGATCGGCGGCATCATGCAGCATATCGAACAGGCTGGCGTGCATTCCGGTGACTCGGCCTGCTCACTGCCGGCCTACAGCCTCAGCAAGGAAATCCAGGATGTCATGCGCGAACAGATGCGCACCATGGCGAAAGCCCTGAACGTGGTCGGTCTGATGAACGCCCAGTTCGCCATCCAGGGTGACGATGTGTATGTGCTGGAAGTGAATCCACGCGCCTCGCGGACCGTACCGTTCGTATCAAAGGCGACCGGTCTGCCACTGGCCAAGATCGCCGCGCGTTGTATGGCCGGCCGTTCGCTGGTCGAGCAGGGTGTGACGGAAGAACGCATACCCTCGTATTTCTCGGTCAAGGAAGCGGTATTCCCGTTCGTGAAATTCCCCGGCGTGGACCCGTTGCTGGGCCCGGAGATGAAATCTACCGGTGAAGTGATGGGGGTTG
>JALVCM010000196.1 GCA_027010005.1 Thiohalobacter sp. | reverse complement strand
TTACGACTGACATCGTAGATCCGCCAGCCACGTGGTGTCAGGTAGAAATGGAAATACAGACGTGTCACGGGACCACCCGGGTGATAGAACACCTCTCCCGCAACCCAGGTATACGGACTTGTCGCGACCGGGAACAACGGGCGAAAACGTGGCATTCGCACATCGTACATTCCTGTCTCTTTCGCAAGCAACTCGAACAAACGGTCACGTACGCGGTTCTGGTAATGACTGCGTTGCAGGACATCCAGTTGCGCATACCCGGGGCCACCGACCAGGTAAGCCATATAGGAAAAGTCGAAGTAACGGGCTGCCTGCTCTTCCATCAGGCGGACAACGGATGATGGATCACGGGGTTCATAGACAGAGGTCATATCCTGCAACCAGTAAAGACCGTACTCCATCATGTCAATGCCATTTGGCAACGACGTTCTTATCGGAACATAAGCAGGGCTGTACAGGTACCAGGCGGAGACCTTCAGCGGGCTCATTAACCCCAGCAACAGACTGCCGGCGAAAAGCAGTTTAGATATCCGCCCGGACATATGCAGCCACCGTCAGGCTGTTTCCTCTCGTGGAAGGACTTCACCCGCAACGACCTCGGGCGGAATATCTTCCACTTCAGCTGTGTCAGGCCGCTTTCCGGAAGGATCGGTAAAACGATCATTCAGGGTTTGTACCAGCCGGTTGGCACTACTGACGAGAGACTTGAGTGTACGACGGCTGCGCCGCGTCCAGCCAACGGGATCCGGCGAAAAGATACTGTGCAGTACTCCACTATTGCGTTTGAAAGCACGTTTCAGACATTCACCTTCTTCACCCGTATAACGCTGCTCAATATGTTTCATAACCCTGGCCGCAGCAGAACGGCGTGCACGGAAGTGCAGGAAAAGCGCGATAACAACCAGCAGAACAGCAGTACCTGTAGTCGTAGCCGGGCTGGAAACCAGCTGTCGTACACTGTTATCCAGTGTCGAACGCAAATCCGGCGGCAGGAACCGGCTTCCCGCAACAACCAGGCCTGCCAGTAATAACCAGCCTGCATCGCGAACCAGAACCAGGCGACGCCAGCGAGCAATCAGTTTACGCAGCTGCGGTACATAATAATCTTCTATCTCACGTACACGTTTCTCCAGTGAACCGACAATACGGTAGGCACGTTCTACACTGACCTGCTCGATACGATTAAGGATTTCACTCAGATCCTGGTCACGTTTCCACTCAAAACGCCGGCGCAGGGACTCGTTTTCGATAGGAACTGAAGCTTCAGGGTCATAAATGGTATAGAAACGCCCTGCCGTCAGGCCTTCCCTTGCCAGTGCACGTTGCCAGGCGCCAATAACCTCTTCCGGGTTGTCCTCACGTGCAGTGGTATCGATCTGGTTGAGAATGTACAGAAACTTGCTGCTGTCCGCACGGTCCTTGGTGGCACCAACCAGGTGTGCAAGCGTATCGCTCATGGCTCCGGGTTCGGGATGGCGGGCATCAAAAAATACAAGGACCAGGTCTGACAGATCGATAATATGGTTTGTCAGCCGCAAGGTTGCCGAACGTTGCTCGTCCGCGTCGAAACCGGGGGAATCAATCAGTATACGTCCTTTCAGCCTGTCACTGTTGCAGGTTTTCAGCTGAAGGTAGGCATCGATACGCCGGCCCTGTCCACTCTCCACCTTCTCCAGTTCTTCGCTGGTCTGGTAAAACGGAAAACGCGGGTCCGCATCGAGCGCAAGCCCCGGCAGGGTGCGCGCATCCCGGTCTCCCCCATAGCAAATCACGGTAAACTTGTCGTCGACAGCCTGGTTGCCGGTATCCTGCAACGGGTAGGACAGGTACTGGTTGATAAAGGTCGATTTGCCCGATGAAAATGTGCCCAGTACCGAAATCAGTGGCCACCATGATATACGTGTGGCGTAGGACTCGCTCCTGTCCAGCAATCCCATGGCATAACCGACACGGGACAACTGTCGGAAACCCTCCACGGCAGACACCAGTATCGGATTCTCTTCCCTGAGATGAAGTTCCAGGCTCTTCAGCCGCTTTCGGATAGTCTTGTCTGGTCGTCGCATTTCGGTCCCCTCAGCAGCAGAATCACCAGGGCATAAAGTTGTTCATAAAACGCATCGGCCCCGATACGTTTTCGATATTTCTTCCCATCAGCTGCGTGTCATAGCGCATGTAATACATTGTGTTTGACATGGAATCGATGGATCGCGTCATGTCCCGCATGGTTATGACAATGGCACCCATGGCTGCATTCTGTTCCTTGATATCATGGCTCATCTGCTCCATGTAGCCGGTTATCTTCACCATATTTTTCGCCACCGTATTCATATTGTTGGTCGTCGACGAAAAGTTCTGGTTGATATTGACCATACTGGTCTGGATATCCGCCATCTGGTAAGTAATCTTGTTTATATCGCTCGTTAACTGGTAGATCAGAAAGAAGCCATATGCCGCCAGGATAATAAATGCCAGCATGCTTGGGTAGACGACCAGTTCCCAGCGCCTTGCACTGGCTTCGAAACTGCGGGCGAACTGGCTCATATACTGGGCCATGTCATTCGCGACCCGCTGTTCAGCCTCGCGTGCCGCTTCCTCGACAACCTGACTGCTGTCAACATCCTCCGGAACTGGCTGTGTCGACTTCTCTTCAGTCATTCAGGATCACCCCGGAAATCTTCTTGTGGCGGGCATCACTCAGCCACCCGCTTGCTGCATTAACTGCATCTCTAGCCGCCGCGCCTGCGGGGCGCCAAGCCGGTAAAGAATCCTGACCAGCTGATGTGCGCGCAGGGCTTCTCCCCTTGCGATCAGTAATTCAGCCGAGCGGGAATAAGCCTCGATTACCGGCTCGCGTTTTCGCAATGAAAAGTAAAAATTACCGATCTCACCCCATACATCGGGGTTATCCGGGTAACTTTCAGCAAGTGAATGGTAGATCTCTTCAGCTGCTGGCAGATTGCGTTGCCAGAAGTACTGGCGTGCCTGCGCCAGCTGCGCCTGGAGTTGCTCATCAATACCCGGGGCTGTTATCGCCACAGACTCCTCTGCCTGCGCTGGCAAGGCCGGTTCCTGTACAACCTCCACGGGTGATGGCTCCACTTCTTCTATGGGTGTTTCTGCAATTAGTGTGTCTTCCTGCACAGGCGTGTCAGTGACTGGTGTCTGTACCTGTACAGTAATCTCCGGTGCTGTTACTGGTTCCTGTACCGACGGAATCCCGGACTTTGCTGCCGGCTCCTGAGCAGATACCGGTTCAGGCTCAATCACCTCGTCCTGCACAGTGTCGTCCTGAGTAACCGATACAGTATCGGCCGATTCTGAAGGAACCTCCCCTGACACATCAGCCGCCCCGGAAGCCTCATCCCCGACAGGCTCATCAGGCTCGTCAGGCTGAACAATCGCCGGTTTACCTGTACTTTCAGTGGATTTTCCGGGTGGTGAAGATAACGGCTCTTGCGGAGCAACAGGTGTTGTCTTTTCCTGTGTCACTTTTTCAGTATGCCGCTGTGT
>JALVCM010000195.1 GCA_027010005.1 Thiohalobacter sp. | reverse complement strand
AACGCCACAGGTGGCCCGAAGGGCGAGCGAAGCGAGTAATCCAGCGATTTCAATGATATGGATACCGGCATACGCCGGTATGACGAATTAACCGGTATGACGAATGAATCAGCGTTTCCCTGGCGTTAACTGTCAGCCGGCAGATGGTGTCCGTAACGGTTATAAAATGACCTGATCCAGATCGGTGAAACCAGGGTTGTATAGGCAATCACAATAATCATGGCCGCGTAGACTTCGGCATCGAAAACATTTGCCGTACGCCCCAGCTCGGCAAAGATAAGGCCCACCTCGCCACGCGGCACCATCGCCATCCCGATGGCAATTTTACGGTGTGAGGTTTCCCTGAGAAACCATGGCCCGACCATCTTGCCTAAAACAGCTGTAATCGCAATACTGATCGAAAATACCCAGATAAATACCGAGGACCAGTCCACGGACTTCAGGTCCAGGGACAGGCCCACCATGACAAAAAACAGCGGTGTAAACAGTTGTATGATGGGCCGCATCTGCTGTTGCGTATGCTCGGCAAATTCCGGATCGACAGTCAGTGCTGCACCAAACGGCAGGAAGAAACGGCGCGACAGGGCAATACCGGCGACAAAACCACCGAGTAATTCAGGTGCACCCAGCGCATGAGCTGCGCTGGCAAAAATCAATACCAGCGAAACCAGCACAATCGGCAACAGGCCGGGCACACTGCTCTGGAAATGATAATGCTTGATCAGTGGAACCAGCAGTTTGGCAAGCACGGGGGCGATCAGAAAGAAGGCGCCGGCATACACAATGATCTTGCCGGTATTCGCCAGGCTGATCGATCCACTGACAGAAAATTCGAACAGGACAGCCAGCAGGAAAACACCGAGCAAATCATCGATGACCGCCGCACCCAGGACAACCTGTCCTTCCTGGCTGTGAATCCGTCTCATGTCCGACAGCACACGTGCTGTGATACCAATGCTGGTGGCCGTCAGCGTACCGCCGACAAACAGTGACACCATCATTGACAGATTGAAAACATACAGGCTGAGAAGAAAGCCCAGCACAAACGGCAGGATGAACCCGGCCAGTGCCACCACAGCGGCACTGTAGCCAGCCTTCACCAGTCGCCCGATATCGGTTTCCAGCCCGACCTCGAACAACAGCAGAATAATCCCGATCTCTGCCAGCAACGCGAGGACATCATTGGGCTCAACCCAGCCCAGCAGACTCGGCCCAAGCACGATACCGGCAACCAGCTCTCCGATAATAGGCGGTACATTGATACGCGAGGCAGCTTCACCAAAGATCCGCGCCGACAGAAGAATGAACGCGATATCAAGCAGTATTGAACTCGGTTCCATAGGACGATTCTTGTTCTGCTGATCCCGGTGTGGCAGGCGATTCCTGTAGAACGGATACTATCTGTTCTACAGGAAAAGTGTAGCATGCGTTGAGTCCGGGGACTCCTGGATTACTCGCTTCGCTCGCCCTTCGGGCCGCCTGTGGCGTTCAACGCGCAAGTGCTTTTGTCCGGCATTCGCCGGCATGACGATTTACCTACAACCAGCCGGCTATCTGTTTCCGGTCCGGCACACTGCCGGCGTGTACGACTTTTTCATCGATTACCACGCCCGGTGTCGACATCACACCATATCCCATGATCTGTGCGATATCTTCCACCTTCTCGACACGGACATCGATGCCCTGTTCTGCCGCGACTTCCTCGATCAGCCGGGCTGTTGTCTGGCAGTTAGTGCACCCTGAACCCAGGACCTTGATAACTTTCATATCTCTTCTCCTTGCCGTCGCCCGGCCGCTAGCAACAGGACTGTCCGGATGCCGTGCTTCCACAACAGGCAGCCGCGGTCTCGATGACAGGCTGCTGTTCCAGTCCGGCTTCCCGATCAAATTCCGCGTCCAGTTTCTGCGCCGCCTCATCGCGCAGGTGGCGGGCAATCTCGATGACGGTCTTGATCTGGTGTTCCGGTACCCCGGCTTCACGCAGTTTCCTGAGCTGGCACTGGCCCATGGCAGGATGATTGGCAGCAATACCGGCGGCCAGTGACACCATGGCAACAATGGTTGAATGTAATTGTGGCTGTTCAGTCATATGATTTCTCCTCTAGACTATCCAGTTGAAACCCCAGCCCACCAGGGTAAACGATACGGCCAGTACACCGGCATAAAGTGCCAGCGCCGGCCAACGAATCACTTTTCTGAGGATCAGCATCTCCGGCAGCGAGAGCGCGGCAATACTCATCATCAGTGCCAGCGTGGTGCCGATGGCGACACCCTTCCCCAGCATCGCCTCGGCCAGTGGAATCACACCCGTGGCGTTGGAGTACAGGGGAATACCCAGCAATACGGCGCCGGGTACGGCAAGCCAGTTATCCTGCCCCCCAAGGTGTTCCACTACCCAGTTCTCCGGCACATAACCGTGGAACAATGCACCGAGCGCCACGCCTGCCAGGACCCATTTCCAGATGCGCCCGACAATGACCTTGACTTCCGTTATCGCATAGCGGTGACGGCCCGCCAGTGAGTGGTCCTGTTCCGGCAGCTGGGTCTCGCCCATGTGGATTTTCCACACATAGTCTTCCACCCAGCGTTCCGGGCGGAAACGCTCCATGACCACACCACCTACCCAGGCCACCAGCAGGCCTGAACCTACATACAGGGTCGCCAGTTTCCAGCCGAGGATACCGACCAGGATGACGGCGGCCACTTCGTTGATCATCGGGCTGGCAATCAGGAATGAAAAGGTAACGCCCAACGGAATCCCCGCCTCGACAAAACCGATAAACAGGGGCACGGACGAACAGGAACAGAACGGCGTTACTGCGCCGAGCAGAATCGCCAGTGTGCGCGCCAGCCAGGCCGGTTTTCCACGCACATACTCACGCACCCGCTCCGGTGACAGCAGCGCGCGCAACAGGCCCATGACATAGATCACCAACAGCAACAGGAAAAAGATCTTCGTGGTATCCATCACAAAGAAATGCAGCGCCTGCCCGAGGTGAGAAGCCGGGTCGAGCGCCAGCAGGCGATATACCAGCAGTGTGGCAAATGCATCAAACACAGAATGCAACCTGTTCCAGTAACCAGGCCGCTAGTATATTACATATTCCGTATATACGTCTACACGTATATTAAGTGCGCTGGGCGTCATCGACTGATTCACGCAAGCCCAGTGACAGAATGGCGGCGGCAAGCACAAACCCGACCGACCACCACAGACAGCCTGTCAGCCCCTGGGTCTGGTAGACCCAGCCGGACAGCACAGTTCCGAGCAGTCGCCCACCGGCATTCGCCATGTAATAAAACCCGACATTAATGGCGGCCTGGTCATGCTGCGACCAGGCCAGTATCAGGAAGGAATGCACGGCTGAATTGATCGCAAAGACCAGCGCGAACAGGCCAAGCCCGACAATCAACACGGTGGCCGGGTCGAACCCGGCCGTCAGGCCCAGTGCGATAGCGGCCGGCACCAGCACCAGCACAAAGGCCCAGAAGCGTGCCGTGTCCGCGCCCGGG
>JALVCM010000194.1 GCA_027010005.1 Thiohalobacter sp. | reverse complement strand
AACGCTGCTTGAGCGTGGTCAGACAGCACGCGAATCTTCCTGGGCCGGAGGTGGCATTCTTTCTCCCCTGTATCCCTGGCGTTATCCGGATGCGGTCAGTGAACTGGCACGCTGGAGTCAGCAGGTCTACCCGTCGCTGGCCGAGGCACTGCTGGACGAAAGCGGCATTGATCCCGAATTCGAGAAGTCCGGTCTGCTCATGATGGATGTCGACGATACAGACGATGCACAGTCCTGGGCGCAGCGTTACAACGTCGAGCTGGAGGAAGTCAGTGCGACAACAGCGCATCAAATCGAACCACAACTCGCGGCACAATTTGGAGATGCCCTGTGGATGCCAACCGTCGGCCAGATACGCAACCCGAGAATGACGCGTGCCCTGCGGGTTGCACTGGAGCGTCGTGGTGTGACATTCCGGCAGGATACAGAAGTCATCGGCTGGCGCCGTGACAAAGGCCGTGTCGTGGCTGCCGTTACTCGCCAGGGTGACGTCAGTGCCGGGATATTTGTGGTGGCAACGGGGGCATGGACGGCCGGCTTGCTGGAAGAGACCGGTTTGACATTACCGATCCAGCCGGTACGTGGCCAGATGATATTGTTCCATGGTCCGCCGGGCCTGGTGCGGCGGATTACGCTGCATAAAGGACGCTATGCGATCCCGCGGCGTGATGGCCGGGTGCTGTTTGGCAGCACGCTGGAATACGCCGGGTTTGAGAAATCCACCACCCTGGAAGCCCTGGAAGACCTCACTCAGTCGGCCTTTTCACTGATCCCTGCACTTGCCGACTTGCCGGTCGAGCGCCACTGGGCAGGCCTGAGGCCGGGAACACCTGACGGGGTGCCCGCCATCGGGGCGCACCCTGAGCTGGACAATCTGTTTATTTGTGCCGGGCATTTTCGTAACGGTGTGGTGCTGGGACCGGCCTCGGCCCGGCTGGTGGCGGACCAGATCAGCGGATGCCAGCCGGAAATTGACATGACAGCGTATTTGCCCGGAATCGTTGCAGGAAAATCCGCAGGTTAGGGAGCCTCTGATTAATTCGTCATTGCGAGCGAAGCGCGGCAATCTGTAACAGGTTGATTCCATTGCATGAGATTGCCGCGCTTCGCTCGCAATGACAGGAATTTTGAATTAATCAAAGGTTCCTTGGCTTATATAGACTTTGTCTAAAGTGTCATCGTATACTTTAACAGATGGATAAGTCTATAACACCACGGCTACTCGACAAGGCCAGTGCGATGGAGCGGTTGCAGACCGCCGGCATTCAGCCGACGCGTCAGCGCGTGCATATCGCACAGGTGTTACTGACCGGCAACCAGCACCTCAGTGCCGACCAGGTGCTGGAGAAGATGAAGCACACTGGCAAGCCGGTTTCCAAGGCAACGGTCTACAACACCCTGGGATTATTCGCCGCGAGGGGGATTTTGCGTGAAGTGATTATTGATCCGGCCCGGGTATTTTACGATACCAACAATACCCCGCATCACCACGTATACAATACCGTGACGGGTGAGCTGTCCGATATCGATTTACGGCATGTTCTGTCAGAACAGTTGCCTGAATTGCCTGAAGGTACGGAACTGGAGGGCGTGGATGTCGTGATCCGTGTCCGACCGGTTCGCTGAACATACGCCTGCCGGAACCTCCTCCGGAAATCAAGCCTGATTTATCAATGCAATCCTGAAAACTTGCCGCTAGAATGCGCGCAAGGCTGGGTATTATTCAGTCGTTTTCCACGTGATGGTGACGGGAGGAAATGAGTATGGCGGGTGGTGGTTACATGTCCGGGATTTTTGGCAGTTCACCTGTCAAACCCATGCAGCAGCACATGGCCAAGGTGATGGCCTGTGTGTCAAAACTGGTGCCTCTTTTCGAAAACGTCATCAAGGAAGACTGGGATGAAGTTGCGAAGGTGCAGAAACAGATTTCTGACCTGGAGAAAGAAGCCGATGTCATGAAGAAGCAGCTCCGTCTCCACCTCCCGAAGGGACTGTTCATGCCGGTATCACGCCGGGACCTGCTGGAAGTGCTGACCATGCAGGACACCATCGCCAATCGTGCCAAGGACATTGCCGGTGTGATTCTCGGGCGAAAGATGGTGTTGCCGAAGATTATTCACGATGACTACCTGAAATATGTCGAGCGTTGCGTGGATGCCTGCGAACAGGCCAGTCGCGCCATTAACGAACTGGATGAGCTGGTCGGCACCGGGTTCAGCGGCCAGGAAGTCAAGCTGGTGGTCAAGATGATCAGCAAGCTGGATTCCATCGAGAGTGATACCGACAAGCTGCAGGCTGAAATTCGCCACAAGATCTTTGCGGTGGAAAAAGAATTTGATCCAATCGATGTCATGTTCCTGTACAAGATTATCGACTGGACAGGTGATGTGGCCGACCGTGCACAGCGTGTCGGTAGCCGTCTGCAATTGATGCTGGCACGCTAGGAGGGTCACACATGGATATTATTGTGACCTATGGTGCGGTCTTCCTGATTCTTGCCGGTGTGTTCGGCCTGTTCATGGCCTGGGGTATCGGCGCCAATGATGTGGCCAATGCCATGGCAACGTCGGTAGGTTCAAAGGCGCTGACAATCAAACAGGCCGTGCTCATCGCCGCAGTATTCGAGTTTGCCGGTGCAATACTGGCGGGCGGGCAGGTAACAAAGACTATCCGTAAAGGGATCGTTGATGCCGATATGCTGTCAGCTTCGCCCGAGCTGCTGGTTTACGGCATGCTGGCATCACTGCTGGCGGCAGGTATCTGGCTGTTGATT
Organism: Thiohalobacter sp.; assembly: GCA_027010005.1. Taxonomy (GTDB): domain Bacteria; phylum Pseudomonadota; class Gammaproteobacteria; order DSM-19610; family DSM-19610; genus Thiogranum. The sequence goes on along the minus strand of JALVCM010000194.1, from coordinate 745 downwards.
GCCTCCAAAAATGGCTGGCCGGTTTCCACCACCCATTCCATTGTGGGTGCTATTGTCGGTTTTGCCATGGTCGGCATCGGTATGGATGCGGTGCACTGGGGGAAGGTTGGTTACATTGTGGCCAGCTGGGTGGTATCACCCCTGTTGGCGGGTTTTATTTCCTACACCCTGTTTCGCAGTGTGCAGAACCTGATACTCAATACCGAAGAACCGTTCCGCAGTGCCAAGAAATATGTGCCGTACTATATTTTCCTGGTCGGTTTCATTATTTCGCTTGTGACCTTCATGAAGGGTCTGAAGCACATCGGGCTGGAAAATACGCCGTTAGAGAACTTCAGCTACTCAGTTGTGATTGGCCTGGTGTTATTTTTCATTGGTCGCTATTTTGTCAACCGTATCCAGCTCGATCCTTCGGTCGACAAGGATTTCCATTACACCAACGTGGAACGCGTCTTCAGTGTGCTGATGGTCGTGACGGCCTGTGCGATGGCGTTTGCACATGGTTCCAATGATGTCGCCAATGCGATCGGGCCAGTGGCGGCGGTAGTGGGTATTGTACAAAGCGGTGGTGAAGTGGCATCAAAATCCATGTTGCCGCTGTGGGTGCTGCTCCTGGGTGGTGCCGGTATCGTGCTGGGACTGGCGATGTTCGGCAAGCATGTGATTGCCACAGTGGGTAACAGCATTACTGAACTGACGCCGAGTCGCGGTTTTGCCGCGACACTGGCGGCTGCCACCACGGTCG
>JALVCM010000193.1 GCA_027010005.1 Thiohalobacter sp. | reverse complement strand
CGCCCAGCCCCGGCGCACCACCGGTTTCGGCCAGCACACCCTGGTGGGTCACACCGGGTACGCGCTCGTCCAGTTCCTGGCGGGCCACGCGCCGCACCGGCACATTGGCCTTTTCGGCCAGCGCCAGGATTTCCTCCATGCGGGCATCACTGCGGGTTTCCAGTGCCAGCAGCAGGGAGATGCGTGCCGGGTTACGTTCCAGCAGGCTGCGTACAGCGTGCAGGCCAAACACCCGCTCGGTTCGTTTCACTGGCGCTTACCCGCTGGTCCGCTGGTGCATCAGTCCGAGGTAATCGGACGTATCAGTATCTCGACGCGGCGGTTCAGCTGACGGCCTGCTTCCGTGGCATTGGTCGCCCTCGGCTGTGACTCACCACGACCGACAGCATTCAGGCGGCTGGCCGCGACACCATGATCAATCAGGTAATTCATGACACTGCGGGCACGGCGTTCAGACAAGGCCTGGTTATAGGCTTCGGAACCGATGTTGTCCGTATGACCAATAACCGTCACCGTGGTTTTCGGATAGCGTGAAAGAATACTCGCCACCTTGTCGAGGGTAGGCAGAAACGCCGGCTTCAGGCTGGCGCTGTCGAAGTCGAACGACACTTCACTCGAGACATCAATCTTGAGACTTTCATCCTGCAAACGCTGGATCTCAAGGTCATTGCGACGCTGCTCCTCGGCCAGCTCAGCCTCGAAAGCGCGCTGCTGCTCGTCCATGTAGTTACCGGTTGCCGCACCGGCGAGACCACCGACCACCGCACCGGTCAGCGCACCCTTCTTGCCGCCACTGATTTCCCTGCCGATTACTGCACCGGCAATCGCACCCACGACAGCACCTGTCTTGGCGCGCCGGTTGGGATCGTCTGTCGCACAGGCGGCAAGTGTCACCACCAGCACGGCCAGTATTACATTACGAATCTGTTGCATTTTTCTTACTCCTTGCTGAACTACGTTTTCTACGACCGCCGCGCCGGCGCTTTGGTTTCCGTTTCTTCTCATCACCACCACTCTCATTTGAAGAAGCTTCGGTTTTCGGTTGCGCCTTGTCCTTACTCTTGCTCTTACTTTTGCGCTTGCGCTTCGACTTGCTCTTGCTGCGCGGCTTGTCAGTCTCGTCTGGTGCACCGGGTAATTCGAAATCCATCTTGCGTTCATCGAGATCGACACGCACCACCCGGACTCTCACCTGATCACCCAGGCGGTAGGTCTTGCCGGTACGTTCACCACGCAGGCGATGCCCGGCCGGGTCAAAATGATAGTAATCGTTGTGCAGGGCCGTGATGTGTACCAGCCCTTCCACGTAAATATCCTTCAGTTCCACAAAAATACCGAACGAGGTCACACTCGTGACGATCCCGTCATATTCCATGCCGACCTTGTCCAGCATGTACTCGCACTTCAGCCAGTCGACAGCATCACGCGTGGCATCGTCAGCCCGCCGTTCAGTCGTCGAGCAATGCTCGCCAATCGCAGCCATATCCTCCACGGTATACCCGAAGGACTCGGCACTCCTGATCTTGCCGGTTTTCTTGCCCTGATCCTTGTAACGCGCTTCAGTACGTAAATGATGACGAATTGCGCGATGAACCAGCAAATCCGGGTAACGCCGGATTGGCGAAGTAAAGTGCAGATACTCGCTCTGCGACAGGCCAAAATGCCCGATATTCTCCGGACTATAGCGTGCCTGGGACAGCGAACGCAGCATAACTGTCTGAATTAAATGGGCATCCGGACGACTCTGGATCTTTTTCAGTAACTTTGAAAACTCCGATGCAGGCGGTTTATCACCACCACCCAGCGACAGGCCCAGTTCGGAAAGAAATTCGCGCAGGTCGGCCAGCTTGTCGGCCTGCGGGCCTTCGTGCACCCGGTACAGGGTCGGCAATTTGTGCCGGTTGAGGAAACGCGCCGTACAAACATTGGCGGCGATCATGCACTCCTCGATAATCTTGTGTGCATCATTACGCACCACCGGCACGATCTTCTCAATCTTGCGATCTGTGCCGAACACGATGCGTGTTTCCGTGGTCTCAAAGTCAATGGCGCCGCGTTTCTCACGCTGCTTGCGGAATGCCTTGTACAGGCTGTACAGCTCTTCCAGTGGTTTTAGCAAGGGCTTGTACTTCGCACGAACCTCCGTATCCCTGTCCACCAGTATGGACGCCACTTCATTATAGGTAAGACGCGCATGTGAACGCATGAGTCCTTCCATGAAGCGGGAACGGCTCACCTTGCCTTCGGCATCGATGTACATCTCACACACCATGCACAGCCGGTCGACATCAGGGTTCAGTGAACACAACCCGTTGGACAGCACTTCCGGCAACATCGGGATAACACGCTCGGGGAAATACACCGAGTTACCGCGTACCTCCGCCTCGGCATCCAGTGCCGTACCTTTTTTAACGTAGTGCGACACGTCAGCAATGGCGACCAGCAGGCGCCAGCCCTTGGGGGTCTTGCTGCAGAAGACGGCATCATCGAAATCACGCGAGTCGGCACCGTCAATCGTCACCAGCGGGATATCGCGCAAATCGACACGGCCACGTTTGGCCGCGGGTGATACCTTGTCTGCCAGGTCCTGGATCTCGTCCTCGACGGCATCCGGCCATTCCAGCGGCAGCTCGTGCGCGCGGATTGCCACGTCGATTTCCATGCCCGGCGCCATGTGGTCACCGATCACTTCCACCACACGGCCGACCGGTCCGGAACGCTTGCTGGGCTGTTCGATGAGTTCCACGGTGACAAACTGGCCGTGACGCGCGCCACCCACCTGGTCCGGCGGCACAAGAATATCGTGTGTCAGGCGCTTGTGATCGGGTACCACGTGGCTGATGCCGTTTTCAAAATAGATACGCCCGACCACCCGGTGGGTGCAGCGCTCCAGTACTTCGACAATCGCACCTTCCCGGCGACCGCGCCGGTCGATACCGGTGACCCGGGCCACCACCCGGTCGCGGTGCATGACACCACGCATTTGCCGCGGCGACAGGAACAGGTCATCGCCACCTTCTTCCGGCACCAGGAAACCAAAGCCGTCCGGGTGGGCTATGATGCGCCCGCGGACCATGTCCATGCGGTCTATCAGGCCGTAACCGCCCTTGCGGTTGCGCAGTAACTGGCCATCACGCTCCATGGCGCGCAGCCGGCGCCGCAGGGCCTCCAGGTCTTCCTCACCGGACAGGCCAAAGGATTCAGCGATTTCCTCGCGCGTCATCAGGCGCCCGGCCTCTTCGAGCCGCGACATAATGAACTCGCGGCTGGGAATCGGACTGCTGTATTTGGAGGCTTCGCGTTCGGCGAAAGGGTCTTTTGGTGTGGATTTCTTGCGATTGCTTCGTTTTTTCATGGCGGCATGCTAACCAGTTTGGCGGACAAAGGAAAATCCGGGGCCTCGACAGCCCCAGTATAGCCGTCGTTGACAACCCCGATAACGGGGGGTAAAGTGCGCGGCTCGCAATATTCGTGATCCACCAGATTTGTATTGCCGAGGTGGTGAAATTGGTAGACACGCTAGC
>JALVCM010000192.1 GCA_027010005.1 Thiohalobacter sp. | reverse complement strand
CTGCAACTGACGTACCGTGTGCTGAAGCGCGACTTCGAGCAGTTTGTTGACCGCAGTATCCGCAACGAGTTTGGTGATGTGTCACCGGCACTGCTGGCCGGTGGCGACTATGCCGGCGTGGAGTTCACCCGTGCCGGTTACCCGAATCCTGCAGGTTATCTGCGCAGCCATCTGCAGCGTGTTGCCTGGCTGATGGATGATGACCGCCTGGTACGGCGCAGCTGGCGGGTGCTCGATCGTTCACAGGATACCCGGCCGGACGGGCAGGTACTGATTGAAGGGGTCCGGGCTTTTAATCTGCGGTATCTTGATGAATCAGGAAACTGGCATCAAACCTGGCCGCCTTCAGCAACCGCGTCGGCATCTGCAGCCACAGCCGCGACCAAGTGGCCTCTGGCAATAGAAGTTCAACTTTCACTGGATGACCTTGGGGTATTGAAATGGTTGTACCGGCTGCCGGAAACCTATCTGCCGTCGGTTGTTGTCCCCCCCGGTACTCCGGGCAGTGGTTCATCAGATGGCTCGGACGGGGCAGGGAATACATGATGCACGGCACCAGGAGACCTCTGATGAATTCGTCATCCCGGCAAATACCGTCATCCCGGCGCATGCCGGGATCCATGTTATTGAAAGCACTGGATCCCGGCATGCGCCGGGATGACGGTATGCGCCAGGACGACAGTAACAGAATATATCAGGGCTTTCCTGGACAGTCAGGAGTAGCACTGTTGACCGCCCTGCTGGTCGTGGCACTGGCCACTGTGGCGGCTGTGGCCATGACCACGCGTCAGCAACTCGATGTGCGCCGGACCGGTAACCTGCTGCACAGCGAACAGGCCTGGGCCTATGTGCTGGGTGCAGAGAGTTGGGCTCGTGTGGTACTGGCGCGTGATGCCAGGGACAGTAAGGTGGATAACCTTGCGGAAGACTGGGCGATACAGGTACCCGCGTCTTTTGTAGAAGGTGGCTCTGTGGTGGGTCGGGTTATCGACCTGCAGGGGCGGTTCAATGTGAACAGTCTGGTCGTGAAAGGTAAAGCTGATTCACTTGCGGTGGAGCGTTACAAACGCCTGTTGCGGACACTGAATCTCGATGAGTCGCTGGCAGATGCGCTGGTTGACTGGCTGGATACGGACATCAATTCACGCTTCCCCGGTGGTGCTGAAGATGAGACTTATCAGTTGCTGAACCCCCCGTATCGCGCTGCTAACCGGTTGATGGCTGATATCAGCGAGCTTGGCCTTGTGAAAGGCTACGATAAAAAGGTCATGGACAAACTGCTGGGTGGAGCAACAGGCATACCCTTCGTTACAGCGTTGCCGGAATCGACAGCTATTAACGTTAACACCGCAAGTGCCGAGGTAATAACTACCCTGGCTAATGGTTTATCGATAACGGATGCAGAAGCGATTATCGAGGCCCGGGGCGACACGGGCTTTGAGAAAGCAGATGATTTTTTACGGCATCCGCTGCTTTCAGGTCTGGGTACCGATCCAGCCACAGTGACTGTGCAGAGTCAGTGGTTTTTGCTGGTCAGTAAGGCTGATGTGGGCCAGGGCAGAGTGAAGCTTGCCAGTTTGCTGCAGCGTGACACACGTACTACCCGGGTCATACGCCGGCAACGTGAATTTTACGACCCGGTACAGGCACCGCTGGTGCTGACGGATGAACCCTGAGGCGAACGTGATACGATGTACGCCGGATAACAGGATAAAGGGCGAATGGCGGATACCTTATTGATTCGACTGACAGTGGCCGGCGCGGGTTTTCGTGACTGGGTGCTGATTGATGAGGCGGGTGCTGCTCGTACGCCGGTACGTGAGGGTGTGCCTGAAACCGGTGTGGTAGCAGGTGCATCGCGTATCGTTGTCATCGTGCCGGGTACCGAGGTGTTGCTTACCGAGACACGTGTGCCGGGGCATAACCGCCAGCGCGTACTGCGCGCGATTCCCTATGCGCTGGAAGAACAGCTGGCCAGTGATGTTGAATCACTGCACTTCGCCACGGGGCCGGTGCAGGATGGTGATACTTACCCGGTCGCCGTGGTTGACCGTGCACGCATGGATAGCTGGGCGGAGCTGCTGGCCGGACAGCATATTGTGGCCAACCAGTGGTTACCGGAGATGCTTGCCCTGCCACTGACCGAAACCGGCTGGAGCCTGATGGTCAAGGGTGACGACGTGCTGGTGCGTTGCGGGCCATGGGCCGGTTTTGCTTCAGACCTGGAAACCTTCCCGGCGCTGGTGTCATTGTTTGTATCACGTGAAGAGGCCCCCGCGCATGCCCGTCTGTTTGGCGCGGGCAGTGTCGATATCGACGGGATGGAAGTCGAGGTTGTCGATCCGGAACTGCAGGCACTGGAGATTCTGGGGCGCGGTTATATCCAGGGGCCGGTGCTCGACCTGTTACAGGGTGACTACAGCCGCAGTGAAGAGTGGGGTCGTATCCTCCGGCCCTGGAAGGCAACCGCTGCGCTGCTGTTGGCCGGCCTGCTGCTGACAGGGGTTTCGGCCGGGGTGAATTATTACCGTTTGTCAAAACAGCAGGAACAGCTGGCCGCAGAAATTGAGGCGGTTTACCGGGAAACCTTCCCGAAAGCGCGGCGCATCGTTAATCCACGCGCGCAGATGGAACAGAAGCTCAAGGAGCTGCAGCGCCAGGCCGGTGGTGGCGGACAAACGGCTTTTCTTGCGCTGCTTACGGATGTGGGTCGTATCCTTCGCAGTAATAAGGGTGTGCAGATACAGGGTGTGACCTATCGTGATGGCCGGCTGGACCTGCAATTACTTGCAGACAACGTTCAGTTACTGGACCAGCTCAAGCAGGCACTGGTTAGCGAAGGCAGGCTGCGTGCCGAAATCCAGTCTGCCACCACGCAGAAGGATGGCAAGGTCAACAGTCGCGTCCGTGTCGAGGGAGGCCGCGCATGAAGGACTGGTTCATGGGACTGGAGATGCGCGAGCGCAAGCTGGTCGCGGGTGGTGCCGTCGTTCTGCTGTTGCTGATGTTCTACCTGCTGGTCTGGGAGCCGGCTGCCGTAGCCTACGATGACTTGAAAAAAAATGTCGCCGCGCAGCAGGAAACGCTCGACTGGATGAAGCAGGCCAGCCACAAGGTGAAAGCCCTGCAGGGCAACGCACGGGGCAGTGCGCATGGCCTGGGTGGCAGTTCGCTGCTGGCGGTGGTCGACAAGTCGGCCCGTTCAGCCGGGCTGGGGCCGGCTATCAAGCGTGTCGAGCCGGATGGCAGCAAGGGTGTCAAGATCTGGCTGGAAGGCGCCGCATTTGATTCGATGGTGTTGTGGCTGGGCAAGCTGAGCCGTACCTACCGCATCGATGCAACGGTCGTCACCATCGAGCCACAGGGTGCCGGGCGTGTTAATGCGCGTCTGACGCTGGTGGGTCCACCGGCCTGATGGCAGTCTGGCGAACCGTCGCGGCGGGCGTTGTGGCCTGGCTGGTATTCCTGGTGGCGACTATCCCGGCAGATCGTGCGCTGGCGCTGGCACCGCAGATATCGGACGTTGCCA
>JALVCM010000191.1 GCA_027010005.1 Thiohalobacter sp. | reverse complement strand
ATTACGCCTACGACAGCCTCAACCGGCTGACGAGTGTCACCGACGCCACTGGCCTCACCACCTACGGCTATGACGCCGTGGGCAACCGCACCCGCGTCAGCTACTGTCAAACGACATCCAGATTTACGCACTAAGGCGACATCCAGTTTTACGCGGTTGTGATGATGAGGTTTCAAGACTCATGTCCTCAGTGATACCGCTTGTTCCAGATCGCGCAGCCGGTAGCTGCGCCCCTTGATGTTGATCACGTGGCTGTGATGCAACAACCGGTCGAGGATCGCTGTGGCCAACACCTCGTCCCCGGCCAGTAGTTCCGGCCAGTCCTTGATGCCCTTGTTGGTGGTGATCAGGAGGGAGCCACGGCCATAGCGGTAGCTGACCAGACGGAAGAACAGGCTGGCAGCCTGCCGGTCCATGGGCTCGAAGCCCATCTCGTCGATGATCAGCAACGCCACATTGAGGTACTTGCGCCGTCGCAGTTTTGCCGGTGGCAGATTGGCATCCTGCTTCAGGGCCGCAATCAGCTCTTCCAGGCGCTGGAACAGGACCGAGAAGCCGTTTTCCACCGCCTTGATGCCGAGTGCAATCGCCAGGTGGGTCTTGCCGACACCCGGTGGGCCCTGGATCAGCAGGGTCTCCCGGGCTCGTAGCCAGGCGCAGGTGGCCAGCGTCTCGATCTGGGCGCGTTCGATGGCGGGCTGGAAGGCGAAGTCGAAGTTGCCCAACGTCTGACCGGTGGGCAGGCCGGAGAGCCGGAGCGAGGTGCTGATGCGGCGTTGCTCGCGCTCGCTCAGCTCATCTTCCAGCAGCCGGTCGAGGAAGCGGTGCGGCACCAGATTGTCCTTGCTGGCTTGCTCCAGCCGCTCGCCCAGGCGTTCGGCGGCATGCACCAGCCCCACCCGCTGCAGGCGCTCGACGGTGGTATCCAGATCGACCTTGGGCCGGGTCCGGGCGCTCATCGGGCCACCTCCGCCAGGGCGGCATACAGATCCAACGGCCGTTGCTCGGGGGTCAGCGCGGCCAGTTGTTGCAACCGGGCACCCATCCGGCCCAGCGGCGGCGGGGCCATCACCGTATCCGTCGAGGTGCCCTCGAAGTGGGCGGGATCCAGCACCAGTCGGGTCTCGGTATGGCGCGGATGGGTGGCCACGACCTGGCCATCCGTCAGGATCTGAACCGTGTCGGCACAGCCTCGCACCTCCACCCGCTGGCCGACATATCGGAACGGCACGGAGTAACTCCGATGTTCGAATGCCACCAGACAGTCGTTCCCCACCCGGCGCTCACCCACCTGGTCAAACGGCTCCGGCAACATCGGGACCGGCGCCAGATAGGCCAGCTCCCGCTGCCAGGCCGTCTCCACATCGGTGTCGGTGGCCGGACAGATCCGGCGCCGCACCAGCTGCCGGAGCCGGTCGTCGGTCACCGCCTGCAACTGGGCCAGGTTCTCCCAGTGACGCCGGTACGGATCCAGACCCGAACGGTGATCCCGGATGCGGCGTTCCACCTTGCCCTTGGCCCGGGGTGCCCGGGGCGGACAGGCGTCGACGTGGAAGCGAACCGCCCGGGCATAGGCCCGGTAGGCCGGGTGGATCGTCCCCCAGGCCCCGGCCCCGTGCACGACGGCAGTCTTCTCGTTGTCGATCCGGACACTGGCCGGGATCCCGCCCAGGCGCCGGAACGCTTCATTGTGTACCGAAAGCCACGCCAGCTCGTGCTTGCGGGTCGACCAGATCACGGCCGGATAACGCGACCACGACAGTTGCATCTCGAATGCCAGCAGATCCTGCTGGCGACCCCCCATCCAGACCCGGGGGAATGCGGCCCAGTCGGCCTGGGCCTGGGCACCCGGCGGGGTCTCCACCCGCCGCCGGGCCCGCTTCGGCGGCGGTGGATAGGCTTCCCGGATATACCGTTGCAACGAGCGCAGGCTGCCCGGGTACTCATGTTCGCTGATAAGCCAGTGGTGCAGCTCGGCCACGTTGCGCGGCACTGCCTCGCCCCGCGCCGTCAGCCAGGCATCGATCGCCGACTGAAATGGGCTCGCCTTACGCATCTGGCGACTGCGCCCGTCTATCGCCCCGGCCGCCTGGCGGCGCCGGTGGTAGCGCACACAGCCCTCGCTGACACCCAGCAGACGGGCCGTCTCCCGGTTCGAAACACCCTTCTCTGTCAATACCTTGATGCTCATACGCGCCTCCCGAGACAGTTTGGCCACGGCGCGCCCTCCCTTCCAGTGGTACACGCCGTGAAGGTTTACCGGAACTCGCGCCCCGGCGAAAGGTGCGTAAATCTGGATGTCGCGTTAGCTCAAGAATAGGATGTCGTTTTACACTTGATTCCTCTGACCTCTTGATTCCCGTGCGGGAGTTACGTACCACGCCCGCCTTGCCATCCTCTGTCCGCCGCTCGGCATGCTCAGCCAACAGTTCCAGCAGCTCTGCCTCACCTCTTTAAAATAATGCCAAATACCGTTTCCACCGTGGATTTGCGTTTGGCATAGATTGCCTTCCCTTCTGCTGTGCGTAGTCGATGCACCATCACTGTCACGGCATCGACGTCTTCCGGACAAGGCGGTGGGGTTTTAAATCGCTCATCCCACGACCGGTTGTGCCGCTCCCGGTGATCCGAGCTTGAACATCATATGCAGCATGCTGTCACACAACAGGTAGCCCTTGGGTCGTTTGGTCCGATGACGGACGTTTCGAAGCTTAATTCAATCGGATTACTGGTCCTAATGCTCTGCCTAAGCGGGGCTGGAAAGCCATAGAAAAGCATCAACTCTTCCCTATCTTTTTGCAGACAGACGGCTGCCTTTGGATACTTCGGCTTGTACGTCTTGATGAAGAGATCGAAGGCTTTTTCCCTATCATCTCGAATCTCCGCCTGACTGATGTCATGCAGAGCCTACTTCACTTTCGGCTGCGCCAAACTTTAGTCCATGCTCAATTACTATATTTTATATATTTTAAAAAACAGTAACCGCCACTATCTCTTACACTATCATCAACCTTACCTGACACTGGCTTTCCCACCATATATGCAGAGATAGCCATAGATAGATGCCTTCTTGCCCTCTCATCATCTCTTAGCCGTATAACCACAACACCACTATCTACCCCACACTGACCAGCTGACGTAAACCCCTCAATCCCAATCCAATCAATATTCGCACCTAATTGGGAATCGTGCGAGGTAATGAATTTGATATCACCCGAGAAAACATAATCAGCCCCATAGGAAAAAACCGGCGACATTAGAACAATAACAAAAAATATCTTTTTCATTTTACTCCCTCATTTGTTTTGCCCCAGATGGGTATAAATTGCCACTATCTAGGGAAGGTCTGAATAATTGAAGTTATTTTGTCGCATTTTCCTCCCTTGATGAAATGACTATGAAAAAACGTATATTTGTTCCTGGATTAACCGTGTTTTTGGTTAATCCAGGGTTTTCAGGCACAACTGCCCTGTCAAACGGCCAATAATGTCTTCTTGGCCAGCATCAGATTCACCAGCGCGCACTTGGTAAACACGCAC
>JALVCM010000190.1 GCA_027010005.1 Thiohalobacter sp. | reverse complement strand
GGGGTTGTCGAACTGTACGCGCTGGCGCAGTTGACTTGCCGGCATGCGTTGCGCGTGGAGGGTCTCGAACAGGACGTGCAGGGCGTTGCGCCAGGATTTTTCGGCAATATGTTTACGCTGTGCTTCCGGCAGCTCGGGAAAGGCGCGTTGCAGGTTGTCGAGGGTCAGTTTACGTTCCCGGCGCAGGATGCGGTACAGCAACAGGTAGAACAGGTCGGCCATGAGGTAGAGCAGCGGCAGTGGCAGCCAGGCCAGGCTTCGAATCAGCAGGACAAGTGTGCGTTCGGTGAGTTTTTCGGGAGGTTGCCCAGGCATGGGGCGGATTATGGCATGCTTTCCCGGTAAATAAGTACGGTGTTATTACTGGCTGGCTTTCTGTTCGACGTGGCGGGTCAGGTAGCGCCACACGGCACCGCTGGGACGGTCGTCGCCAGTGCGTGAATAGTACAGGGCCCGGTGGTCGTGCATGTTGTGTTCCAGGTGATACCTGGCTTCCTCTCTCCCGCAGAACAGTATCTGGTCATTGGCAACCAGCGGTTCGTCCATGTCCGGTAGCAGCAGGGAGGTGCTGCCGCGCTTGATCAGCAGCGGAACGCAGGGCAGGGCAATATCCCGGTCACGCGGGTCGCTGCAGATGTGTGACAGGCGAACTTCTTCGCCACGCTTCACACAGTCAAACACTGCCGGGGCTTTCAGTGGCGAGATTGCTTCCGCCCAGGTTTCCGGTGCAATGTCTTCCACTACACCGGCAACGCGGCTGACCAGTACATTGGCCCAGGTTTCGTCCTGGTCGTGGGCCAGTTGCAGGAAGTCTTCCAGCAGGGGTGCCAGGATCAGATTGAGGATGTACTGGGCGGTGATGGTGCCGGGTTGCATGACCAGGTCGGGGCGTGCCGCCTGGAAGATGGCATCGTTACTGCGGTGGTTCTGCCGGATAACGGTAAACAGTTCCGGGTTCAGGTTTTTGGCGGTAATCAGGATGGACAGGTTGTTGGTGTCGTTGTCGGTGCCGGCAATGATTCCGTTCACACCCTTGATGCCGGCCAGAAGCAATGTGCCGGCTTCCGTGCCCCGGCCTTCGATGGCACCCTCGGGGGCATTGGTCAGGCTGAGGTCGGCTTCGATGATACGGGTATCCACGCCTTCCACGGCAAGGTGCTTCCTGACTGCTTTGCCAAAGCGTCCGTAGCCACACATGATCCAGTTGCCGTGCGGGGGGTTGGTGAACTCGGACAGCGGCGCGTTGTGTACGCCGGTCATCCATTCGTATACCAGGTACATGCTGGGTGAGTGGAACATCATGGCGAAGCGCAGACCGAAGATCTCGAACGGGTCGACGACGTGGTCAGTACCGAATGACGCCATGTTGGCGGCGGTATCGGCCGCATCCGACTGGCACATGACCGGTAACTCAGGCGCCAGCAGTTTGCTGGTAATGGCAATGGTCAGGTTGCTGGTGTCACTGCCGGTGAGCGCAATCACACCAATACAGTTGGGCAGTTTCAGGCCGGCGGTAATCAGCGATTCGGCTTCGCTTGCATCAGCGTGCAGGCCGGGGACCGAGTAGGCCAGGTCTTCCACGTCGAGATCGAGGATCTTGTTCTGGTTATTGTCGACGACGACACATTGCATGTGGCGGTCGTTCAGTTCCCTGACCAGCCAGCTGCCGGCATCTCCGTAGCCGCAGATGATGTGGAAAGGTTCCTGCAAGCGCCTGACCTTGCGTGCCAGTGCAGATTGGGCCAGCACGCGGCGGAAGCTCTGGTCCTGGATCAGGGTGAGGATCGAGCCAATGGCGTACAGCCACGACACGACTGCGGCATAGATAATGATGGTGGTCCACATGCGCTGGGCGTCGGTGAACGGGTAGGGGATTTCACCAAAGCCGATGGTGGAGCCCAGAAAACTGACAAAGTAAATGGCGTGAAAGAAGTCCATGCGCCAGGGGTTGCCCTGGTCGTCCACGCCGGGAATCAGTGTCATCCCGACAATGGAAATCGCATAGGTCGCGATCAGTACGATCAGCGGCATACGCATGCGCCGCAATAACAGGTAGATGACTTTTTGCATCGGCCCGGCTAGCGGCGGAAGGTGATCGACTCGATAACCAGCAGGATGACCGATACCAGGTTGGCAAGTAGTGCGCCACCCGACATGGAAACAATGCTGGCAACGGCCATGGGGGTCAGCCCGCCATCGCTGACGTGGGCCGAGTAACCCCAGACCAGTGCGGCGGTAATCAGCTGCAGGTCGGCCACCAGGCTGGTGGCCAGTAACAGGGCGCCGATATGTGCCCGGTCACCGAATTTCATAATGGTGGCGATCAGGCTGACAATCAGTGCCGCGAACAGTTCGTAGGCGTTATGGTGTATCGGGTCGTCGAGCTCGCCGATGAAGAAGCCGAAGTTCAGGGTCAGCGCCAGGATGGAAAAGAATGCAAAGATGACTTTTTCGAGATTCATGAGCGGGGTCGGCTCCTTTTATTCTGGTTTACCCGACAGTGTAGCGGAAAACGTCTACAGCAACAGTTCTGTGCGGGGTTCTGCGTCCGGCTTGTCGAGTTCAACGTGTGGCGAACAACTGACCAGCTGGCTGGGGTTGGTGCCGGCGGTTTTGATCAGGTAGGTCATGACGCTGTCCGCCCGTTGTTGCGCCAGGGCTTCGAGTTGCTGTCGTTGAGCATCGTCGACAGGTGTACTTTGGGTGTCTGGTGCGGCTTCCGGCCTGTTGTTTCCGGTATTCCCGGCACGAAGGTCCTTGCGCACACTGGTGCCGCATATCCGTACTGTCAGTTTGGGGCGCTTGTCGAGCAGACCGGCGAGCTTGTCGAGGTACGGGTGCTGTTGTTCCGGCAGGGTGGCATCACCGGCCGGGAAGGTGACAGGTTGCAGTTCTACTGCGCCCAGTTTTTTACCGGCAAATTTTGCCACCGTGAGGATGGCGCCGTAGGGTTGCAGCGCAACGGTCAGGTAGGTCATGGCGCCCTTGCTGAGCGCACTGGCAAGCGCTTTGCTGATGGCGTCGCTGACATCGACGTCCGGGTTTTCAGCATTGCCGCTGAAAGGAATGTCGAGTTCGATGGTGTTGTTGCTGTCGCGCAGTGTACCCAGTGCAAGGTTGATGGGGACCGGTAGTCTGTCCTGCAGGCTGTTCCTGCTGTCGACTGTTTCCAGCGCAAGCTGGTGGAGTTTCAGCGTTGCCTTGCCGTCCAGCTTGCCGGCCTGGCTGTCGAGTGCGAGGTCCATATCCAGTGTGCCGCTGTCGAGTTTCAGCCCCAGTGACTGATGCGTGTAGGCGGTCAGGGGCGGCAGGGCAACGGCCCGCGCGCTGGCCTCGATGTGCAGGGCAAGCGGATCGACAAAGGGCTGTACCCAGCCGTCGGCCCTGAGGCTGCCGTGCTGTTGCAGGGTGATATCGACCGACAGCGGGCTTTGTTGTTCCGGTTTGCGGGTATCGATCTGTTTCAGGCTGGCGTTGTTGATGCCGGCCTCCAGCCGGAAGTGCGGCGTGACATTGTTGTCACTGAAGTGAACCACACT
>JALVCM010000189.1 GCA_027010005.1 Thiohalobacter sp. | reverse complement strand
GATGATTTCTTCAGCCAGCTCGACCAGGGACTCGTAGTCTTCCTCGGTTTCCAGCTTCTTGAACGGAACCACCACGGTGCCCATCAGGTCGCCGATCTTCAGGGTACGTTTGCCACCGATGAGGATAGTCACGCCCTTGTCGTCGCCGGGGTGCAGGGCTTTCGGCATGACGTTCAGGCAGTGCATGCAGCGTACGCAGTTGTGGTTGTCGACGGTCAGGGTGTCGTCATCGTTCAGCGTCAGCGCCTGGGTCGGGCAGCGGCTGGTGACGTTGTCGATGATGTACTCACGCCCCTTCTTGGCCACATAAGCCTTCACTTCGTCCTGGTCGACCTTCATGTCGTCACGCCAGGTACCGATCACGGCGAAGTCAGAACGCTCGATGGAGTTCTGGCAGTCGTTCGGGCAACCGGAGACCTTGAACTTGAACTTGTAGGGCAGGGCCGGACGGTGAACGTCGTCGGTGAAGTTGTTCACCAGGTGACGGTGGATGCCGTGCTCGTTGGCACAGGACATTTCACAACGGGCCGCACCAACGCAGGACATGGCGGTACGTACACAAGGACCGGCGCCGCCGAGATCCCAACCGTATTCGTTGACTTCGTCAAAGAAGTGCTGGGTGTTTTCGGTGGTGGTACCGATGAACATGATGTTACCGGTCTGACCGTGGAAGGTCTGCAGGCCGGAACCCCATTTCTCCCAGCTGTCGGCCAGTTTGCGCATCATGTCAGTGGTGTAGTAGTTGGCCGGGGTCGGCTGTACACGCAGGGTGTGGAATTCCTTGGATTCGGGGAAAGCATCGCCGACTTCGGAGAAACGGGGGATGATGCCGCCGCCATAACCGAACACGGAAACGGTGCCGCCTTTCCAGTAACCCTTACGGGTTTCGTAGGAGTGCTCGAGCTGACCGAGCAGCGAGTTGGTCACTTTACGAATGCGTTCGTCCGGGTGGTCGTCGCGCAGACGCTTGATGCCGGAAATAAAGCTCGGCCATGGGCCGTTTTCCAGTTCGTCGAGCATGGGCGTGGGATAATGCTTATCAGCCATGGCCGTCTCCTTCCTGTTGTATGTGTCGTGGCGGTAGCCGCCGTTACATTGATATAGGTACAAAAACTGTATTCAGTACTTCATGTTCTATGAGTTTGAAGTTCCCGTATCGGAACCGGATTTCCGATACGCGGAACTCCCTCACTGGGCGGGATGAAGTCTAGGAGTGTCTGACATCTCAGAGAACCCTACCCTTGGGGTGTGTGTGAACAGCAACACTATCCCCAATGGGATAGGCCGGAATCGGCCCCACCGCGGCGGGCGATTATACGGTGGCCCCGGTCAAATTGCCAAGCATGGAGAATGTTTGAATATTATCAGCTGCTTATAGATTGATCGGCGCATAAATTTTGCTTCGGAAAGCGGGGCTGGGTGAGTAACCCTTGAAAAAACCATGCATTAGCGGATTCGTGCCAGTTCAAATCTGGTAAAATGCTTTTTTCACAGATGCCATCCAAAGCCGTTCCTATGACCCTACATGCCTCCTGCAGACAGCCAACGCGCACAGTTTCGCCGTTCGATCCGGATACGGGTGAGGCTTATGTCGCCTGGCGCGAACGCAAGCTCGCCAACTGGCCGGCAGAATCCAGTGAACTGATGACGGAAATCACCGACGGACGGGCACCGCAGGCAAGTGAAATACAGGCGATCCGTGCGGCGCTGGCGCGGACCAATATCGCGTTCTACCGGGTAAAATCCCCGCTGCCGGGTGACAAGGCAATGATCCGTGCGCTGGGTCGCCAGCTGGGACTCGAGCGCCTCGACAACAACCTGTGTGCAGATGACGACGGTATTACTTCGCTTACCGTGGTGGAGAAACCTCAACAGGGCGAATACATCCCCTATACCAACCGGCCGCTGAACTGGCATACCGACGGGTATTACAACACCCTCGACCGGCAGATACGTGGCGTGATCCTGCATTGTGTGCAGCCGGCGGAAGATGGCGGTGACAATGCATTTCTGGACCACGAAATCGCCTATATACAGTTGCGCGACGAGAACCCCGATTTTATCCGTGCGCTGATGGCGCCCGACGCCATGACTATTCCGCCCAATATCCGGAATGGTCGGGAACTGCGGCCCAGGCAGACAGGGCCGGTTTTCTCCATCGATGCCCGTGGTTACCTGCATATGCGCTACTCGGCGCGTGCCACAAATATCGAATGGAAGGCGGATTCAACCACACAGGCTGCGGCAGAATGCCTTTTGAGCTTGTTTCAGCAGGACTCGCCCTATATATTTCGCCACCGGCTGGAAGCGGGTGAGGGTGTGGTCAGCAATAATGCGCTGCACTGCCGTTCCGGGTTCAGCCATGAGCAGGGTGATGTTTCGCGGCTTTTGTACCGGGCGCGTTACTTCGACCGCGTAATGGATTCCGATACAGACCCGGGTGAACAGCATGTTATGTCTTAGTGAAATTCTGTTGCAGCATCACGAGCTGCAGTCCTTTGACGAACTGGTCAGCCTGGTCGAGGAAAAGGCGCGTGGTGGGGAGCTGTTCTTCCAGATGGACGTGCGGCCGCCTTACCCGGATACGCCGGAAAGCTGGGAAGATCGTCTTGAAGCGGCATTTGCAGCCGCGGGCAAGAGGTAACGCTGTGTTCTGGGAAGAGGACAAGGACGAGAACACCCCTTACGTCGTCCCCGACGATGTGGTGGATCTTGTCTACAACATCAGCTGCAAGTGCTTGCCGCTGGATCATGCGCACACCTTCTCGGAGGCCATCCTGCAGGCATTGCCGTGGATGGATGAAGAACCGTTGGCGGGTATTCACCTGGTCCACGGCGCCGAGTCCGGTAATGGCTGGATGCGTCCCGAGGACCCCGTAAATGAAGTGCTGTACCTGTCAAAACGTTCACGTATGACGCTGCGTGTTCCTGCCAGCCGGGTTGAAGATGCTGCTGCGTTGACCGGTATCGTGCTGGATATCGAGGGACATCGCCTGGAAGTCGGCAAGGCGAAAACGCGCCTGTTCAGCACCTTGCCAACCCAGTTTGCCCGTTATGTGGTGGTACCTGAAGGGATGGATCACGAGGATGAAGAGGTCTTCATGCGCTACGCGGCTGAACAGCTGCGGGCGCTGGAAGTTCCTGTGCGTAAATTGTTGTGCGGGCGTGCACACGCCATCCAGCACCCGGACGGCGACCTGTTTACGCGCAGCATCATGCTCGCGGACCTGGAACCCGAGCAGGCCATCCGCCTGCAGCAGGTGGGTATAGGTACACATCGAAAAATGGGTTGCGGCCTGTTTTTACCCCATAAAGGCATACGTGCAGTTCACGAAGTAACGGCGGACAAAAAGCAATAAATTAATTTAATTATATTTATTAACTTAATGAAATAAATGGAGATATAGTATGGCTCTTGACGTTGATGGTAAAACTGTGGAAACCACCGAGAACGGCTACCTGGTCAATGCGGAAGACTGGACTGAAGCAGTTGGTCAGGCGATTGCCGATGCCGACAAGCTGGAAATGACCGAAAAGCACTGG
>JALVCM010000188.1 GCA_027010005.1 Thiohalobacter sp. | reverse complement strand
TCGATCCGCGCGAGCTGCGCCAGGACACGCTGGGCATCCTGCGCGAGCTGGGTTTCAACCGGCTCAGCCTCGGGGTGCAGGACATCAACCCGGCCGTACAGAAAGCCGTGCACCGGGAACAGCCGCTGGACGAGACACTGGCGGTGCTCGATGAGGCGCGGCGGCTGGGGTTCCGTTCCACCAACATGGACCTGATGTACGGTCTGCCGCTGCAGACCGTGGAGAGTTTTTCCGCCACGCTGGACGCGGTGATCGCCGCTCGCCCGGAACGCCTGTCAGTGTTTAACTATGCGCACCTGCCGGAACGTTTCAAACCACAGCGGCGCATCAACAGTGAAGACCTGCCGGATGCCGATGAGAAACTGGCCATCCTGGCGCTGACCATTGAGCGTTTGACGGCGGCCGGCTACCAGTACATCGGCATGGACCACTTCGCATTGCGTGACGATGAACTGGCGCAGGCACAGCGCACCGGCAGCCTGCACCGTAACTTCCAGGGTTATTCGACACACGCTGAGTCGGACCTTGTGGCCATGGGTGTCAGTGCCATCAGCTCCATGCCGGGCGGTTATACCCAGAACCACACTGATGTAAACGATTATTACCGTGATCTCGATGAAGCGCGGCTGCCCGTTGCGCGGGGTGTCGCGATTAATGACGATGACCGCTTGCGTGCGGAAGTAATCCAGCAGCTGATTTGCCACAGCAGCCTGGACATGCGACGGCTGGAAAGCGAGTTTGCCATTCATTTTGATGAGTACTTTGCAGCCGAGCTGGGGCAGCTACAGAAAATGCAGGCCGACGGGCTGCTGGAGATCGACGAGCGGCACATTACGATCAACGAGCGAGGCCGCCTGTTGATTCGTAACATCTGCAAGGTGTTCGATCGTTACCGTGCCGATCAGGAAGGACGCTTCTCGAAGTTGATCTAGTACCCCGTCATTGCGAGCAATGACGGGCTTTGGGAATGAAGCGGGTAATTAGTCCTTGTGGCGGTAGATCAGGCCGGGTTCTACCAGAACTTCATTTTCGCTCAGGCGGTCGAGCGGGAACTCGTCGTCTTCATACTGTGCAATACGGTCGAACACATAGGGTTCGTCCTGCAGTTCAATTGATTCAAAAATCGGCTTGCCAAGATAAGTGCCGATGGCATTTCCCCGGTGGCTCACTGTGTTCCCCTTGTCTGGTCGGATGGTTGAACGTTACGGGTTTATTAACGGCGTAACTTCCGGCGCCTTTAACCATGCGGGTTTCAGGGCTTCGCGCGGGCAATTCCCCTGTGCCTAAAGTCCTGTACAATAAGCTCCCATGTCGGGAAACAGCATCGGAAAACTCTTTACGGTCACCGGTTTTGGTGAAAGTCACGGCCCTGCCATCGGCTGTATCGTGGACGGTTGCCCGCCCGGGATGGAGCTGTCCGAGGCCGACCTGCAAACCGACCTGGACCGCCGCAAGCCCGGCACCTCGCGCCACACCACCCAGCGCCGCGAGGCCGACGAGGTGCAGATCCTGTCCGGTGTGTTCGAGGGTAAAACCACCGGTGCACCGATCGGTCTGATCATTCATAACACCGACCAGCGCTCGAAGGATTACTCGACCATCAAGGACCGCTTCCGCCCCGGTCATGCGGACTACACCTATCAGCAGAAATTCGGTATCCGCGACTACCGCGGTGGTGGCCGTTCGTCGGCGCGTGAAACGGCCATGCGCGTGGCAGCGGGTGCCGTGGCAAAGAAATATCTTCGCCAGGCCTGCGGTATCGAAATCCGCGGTTACCTCGCCCGGCTTGGCCCCATTGCGCTTGAACTGAAAGACTGGGGTGCGGTCAGCCAGAACCCGTTCTTCTGTCCTGATCCCGACAAGGTGGCGGAACTGGAAACCTACATGGATACACTGCGCAAGGCGGGGGATTCAGTCGGTGCGCGGGTGAATGTCGTGGCCACCGGCATGATTCCCGGCCTGGGCGAGCCGATCTTTGACCGGCTGGATGCCGACATTGCCCACGCCATGGTCAGCATCAACGCGGTCAAGGGTGTCGAAATCGGGGCCGGTTTTGACAGTGTGACGCAGAAGGGGACGGAGCACCGCGACGAGATAACACCGCAGGGCTTTCTCAGTAATCATGCCGGTGGTGTGCTGGGCGGTATTTCCTCCGGGCAGGACATCCTGGTCAGTATTGCATTGAAGCCGACCTCCAGCCTGCGCCTGCCCGGACGTTCGGTCGATATTCACGGCAACCCGGTTGAAGTCATTACCACCGGCCGCCACGATCCTTGCGTCGGTATCCGTGCCACACCGATTGCCGAAGCCATGCTGGCGATTGTGCTGATGGATCACCTGCTGCGCCACCGTGCGCAGAACGCTGACGTGCAGTCCGCTACCCCCGTGATCCCCGCAGCCCCCGAGTGATCACCGCCGCGGTACGGGTTGCCTGACGTCATGTACTGGCGACTTTCCGGTTTCTACTTTTTCTATTTCGCCTCGCTTGGCGCATTGATCCCGTACTGGGGCCTGTACCTGAAGTCGCAGGGTTTCACCGCGGTCGAGATCGGTGAGCTGATTGCCATCATCATGGCGACCAAGATCATTGCACCCAATATCTGGGGCTGGATTGCCGACCATACCGGCCGCAGCATGCGGATCATCCGGCTTGCCAGCCTGCTGGCGGCGCTGGCCTTTTGCGGTGTGTTTATCGCACACGGCTACTGGTGGCTGGCACTGGTGATGAGTGTGTTCAGTTTTTTCTGGAACGCAGCATTACCACAGTTCGAGGCGACCACGCTCAATCACCTGGGCGATGAAGCATACCGTTACAGCAGTATTCGCCTGTGGGGCTCGATCGGTTTTATCGTGGCGGTGGCCGGGTTGGGTATGGTATTCGATGTTACCGGTACCGGCCTGCTGCCTTCGGTGCTGGTGCTGTTGTTCGCCGCGATCTGGTTGAGCAGCCTTGCCGTGCCGGAAAGCGGCGCGCAACCCCACATGGATCATCACGAACCGATACTGACGGTCTTGCGCAGACCGGCCGTGATTTCACTGTTACTGGTGTGCTTCCTGGTGCAGGCCAGCCACGGCCCGTATTACACCTTCTACAGCCTGTACCTTGCCGATCACGGTTACAGCGAGTCAGCCATCGGCCAGCTGTGGGCACTGGGCGTGGTGGCGGAGATCGGTGTGTTCCTGCACATGCACCGCTGGTTACCGCGTTTCGGTGCGCGCCGCCTGTTACTGGCGGCCACCCTGTTGACAGCGCTGCGCTGGCTGTTGCTGGCCCTGTTTGTCGAGCAGCTGGCCATGATGATTTTTGTCCAGACCCTGCATGCGGCCAGTTTCGGTGTGTATCATGCGGTGGCGATTCACCTGGTGCATCGTTTGTTTGTCGGTCGCCACCAGGGGCGTGGGCAGGCCCTGTACAGCAGCCTGAGTTTTGGTGCAGGGGGCGCGGCCGGCAGTTTGCTGGCCGGCTATGTGTGGGAAGGGTTCGGTGCGCAGTGGATGTATGCCGGTGCTGCGCTGACTGCGTTAGTCGCGGCTATCGTTACCTGGCGTGGTATCCGCGAGG
>JALVCM010000187.1 GCA_027010005.1 Thiohalobacter sp. | reverse complement strand
TCCATGCTCATCAAGTTTGCTGTGATCATGCTGCTCGGGCCGCCGATCGTGGCAGTCATTATTTTTGAAGTCCTGTTGAATGCGACTGCAATGTTCAATCATGGCAATGTGCATCTTCCTGAAACACTGGACCGTTTTCTCCGACTCATTGTTGTTACGCCGGACATGCACCGTGTACATCATTCTGTTGAAGACGATGAAACCAATAGTAACTTCGGTTTCAACCTGCCGTGGTGGGACCGCCTGTTCGGCACCTACCGCGCACAACCACGTGGTGGGC
Source organism: Thiohalobacter sp. (assembly GCA_027010005.1). Taxonomy (GTDB): domain Bacteria; phylum Pseudomonadota; class Gammaproteobacteria; order DSM-19610; family DSM-19610; genus Thiogranum. The sequence continues at coordinate 12,138 of JALVCM010000187.1, read as the reverse complement.
ATGAGGGCATGACCATCGGTATTCGTACCTTCCGTGAGGGCAAGTGGTGCAGCTGGTTGCCGGGCATGCTGGCGATTCCTTTTGTGGGTAAGGTACAGGGCTATGCCATCAACCGCCGTGAGTGGAGCGCTGACGATGAATAACAATCACCTCATGCGTATTGTCCTGTTTATCGGGCTGGTTGCTGCCATTACGCTGGCCGTAATTTACCGCGACCGGTTTGATGGTGCGGCACTGGAGGCCTGGGTGCACGATGCCGGGCCGGTTGCACCCTTGCTGTTCATGCTGGTTTACGCACTGGCCGCTGTGCTGTTTCTGCCCGGCTCGGTACTTACGCTGGCAGGTGGTGCCCTGTTTGGCCCTGTGCTTGGCACCGTCTATAACATGGTGGGCGCCACCCTTGGCGCGACGCTGGCTTTCCTGATCGCGCGATACCTGGCCTCGGACTGGGTGGCCGAAAAGGCTGGCGGGCGAGTGAAACAACTGATCAACGGCGTTGAAGGCGAGGGCTGGCGGTTTGTTGCCTTTGTCCGCCTGGTACCGCTATTCCCGTTTAATCTCCTGAACTACGCCCTGGGGCTGACTCGCCTGAAATTGTCGCACTACATCGTGGCGACCTTCCTGTTCATGTTGCCGGCCGCGGTTGCCTTTACCTACCTGGGTTACGCAGGACGTGAAGCGGTTGCGGGTGGGGAGGGTATGATCCAGAAAGGCATCATGGCACTGGCCTTGCTGGCCGTGGTCGCCTTTTTACCGCGCCTGATCGCCAGTCTGCGCAGCGGTCCCATGATCGACACGGAAACCTTTAAGCGGATGCGTGATACCCGTAAGGACCTGCTGGTACTCGACGTGCGGACTGCAGATGACTTTGTCGGTGAGCAGGGTCACATCGAGGGTGCCATCAATATTCCGGTTGAAGAACTTGAACAACGTATGGATGAACTGGGTGATTATCTCGAGCACCCGGTTGCCATTGTGTGCCGAACCGACAAACGTTCCGCAAAGGCGGAACTGCTGTTGGCAGAGGAAGGCTTTGCTGACGTGCACGTCGTGCGCGGCGGCATGACAAAGTGGAGAGAGGCAGGTCTGCCAGTGGTCTGATCGCAAATGACCGTGTGCAAGGCATGTGATCTGTCCAAAGGAGGTAGTCATGAACACTGACATTAGCATTGCTGACATTGTGGTTCACCTGCACCCTGATGCGACACCCGAGTGTAGAGGCCGGATCGAAGAAGGATTGCGTGACAAGGATGGTGTTGTCTCGGTGCATTTTAACGAGGAAGAACACCCGCATGCCCTGGTGGTGGCCTATAACCCCGAGGCAGTTAACTCCGAGACTCTGCTCGCAGAGATCAGGAAGTGTGACGAGAAAGCCGTCATGGCGAGCTTCTAGTTTCAGCCGGGTAAAAGACAGTAACCATGTGATGGTGTTCCAGGGGGTTATGCGTGCTGCAGGAAATACCCGTACAGGTTCATAATCCCCGCACCTCGCGTAGCGACCGGCAGGATCTCATGCCGCGGCGCTACAGTGTTGCTGTGCAACTGCTCAGTATGGCGGCCTTCAGCCTGGCCTTTTTCGGCTGGCTCAACGAGGCCTGGCTGTTCTGGTTCGAGAACCCGATCTGGCTCAACCGTTACACCGAGTATGCCATTATTCTCGGGTTTGGTGTGTGGCGTATCTTTGCTGAACAGAATGCCTATACCCGCAGGCGGCTGGTTATCCTGGTGTTCGTGGTTACCGTATTCTGGTGGCTGATACCCTGGCTGTACCCGGTCTATGAACCCTACGTGGGATTCCTCTGGGCACAACCGGTGTTCCCGTCCCTGCACGTGCCGGGCACGCTGACATTTTTTCTGATTCTCGGCCTGGTATTCCTGTTTGGCCGACGCGTGATCTGTGGCTTTGGCTGTCCCTGTGTGGGTATTCGCGAGACGGTGGGCTTTCCCTTCCGCAAGAAAACCCTGCGTTCCAAATGGACCTGGCGGTTACGCCACAGCAAGTGGTTCTTCTTTACCTACTATGTCGGGATCATGGTGGTGACACAGTTCCCGCCAAATTCCTGGACGGTAAGTTTTGTCGGCGGCTTTTACCTGATTGTGGCCCTGACCTACTTTGGTACGTTCTTTGTCGCGCCACTGGTCGGCAACCGTTTTTACTGCCGCTATCTGTGCCCCTACGGTGCGACCTTCGGTTTACTCAATCATGCCGGCTTCTATGGCATCGATATGCAGACAGACAAGTGTATCGATTGCCAGCGTTGCGAACAGGTCTGTGATATGGGGATCCCGGTATGGGAACAGGGCAAGCGGACCGGGCGGGTGACTGCGCTTGAAGATTGCATGGGGTGTGCGCGTTGTGTGGTGTCCTGTCCCACGGATGCGCTGGAAATCCGGGATGTGCGTAACCTGTTCCGGCCTTCCCTGAAACAGAATGCCAGTCATCTGCTGAAAAAAACACGGCCCGAGGAGCCATTGCCGCGCCAGGAGCCAGTACAGCGGTCAGCCGGAGAGCGCCTCGGTGACTGGGTGGAAACCACGACAACACCCGCCCTGGCACAAATTCAGGCACAGGCTACCCGTTGTCTCGACTGTGGCGTACCCGGTTGCATCAATGCCTGCCCCCTGTCCAACCGTATTCCCGAATGGCTGGAGGCGGTGGCCGCCGGCAACATCGAAACTGCCGCAGAAATCAGCCACAGTACCAGTAACCTGCCGGAAGTCTGTGGCAGCCTGTGTCCACAGCACCGGTTGTGTGAAGGTTCCTGTACCAAGGCAAAAGAGCCGGACGGCGCGGTAACCATCGGTGCCATCGAACGCTACCTGACCGAGGCGGCTTTCAAACAGGGCTGGCAGCCACAGCAGACGATCCGTCGCAACGGCAGGCACATTGCCATCATCGGTGCGGGCCCTGCGGGCCTGGCCTGTGCCGACCAGTTGAACAAGGCGGGTTGTGAGGTCACCGTATTTGATAAACAACCGGTCATCGGCGGGTTGCTGGCCAGTGGTGTGCCGCCTTTCAAACTGGACAAGTCACTGCTGGACCGGCGTCATCAGTTGCTGCAACAGCAGGGGGTTCACTTCCGCCTGGGTGAGGAAGTCGACGAAGCACGCTTGCAGGAATTGCTGGAAAGCTGTGATGCCATCTTTATGGGTACGGGAACACAGACTTCCCGCAACCTGAAACTGCCCGGTCAGCAACTGCCGGGTGTTAAGGATGCATTGACCTACCTGCAACAGGTCAACTGTCACCCTGAACCGGCCGCCATGGCGGGCAAGCATGTACTGGTGATGGGCGGGGGAGACAGCGCCATGGACTGTGCCCGTTCTGCCGTGCGCCAGGGGGCCGCGACAGTCACTGTGGCCTATCGAAAAGACGAGCAGGCCATGCGTGCCACGCCAAAAGAAAAGCAGGCTGCTTTTGAGGAAGGTGTGTTCTTTCGCATGGAATGTTCTCCGGCGAAGATCCTGGGTGATGAAGCCGTGACCGGTGTGTGCTTCAACAAGCCCGATGGCGGACAGGAAGTGATCGACTGTGATGTGCTTGTACTTGCCGTAGGCCAGGTTCCGCAACCACCAGCCTGGCTGGATCGTTTCAATGTTCGAACTGACGAACAGGGCATCATCCGCGTGGATGAAAAAGGCAGAACCTCCAATGTGAGGATCTATGCCGGTGGTGATAATACTCACGGGCCTGACCTGGTGGTAACGGCGATCGCCGCCGGCCGCCGTGCGGCTGACGGCATACTCGACAGTTTTCGTCCTGCCCGTCGCGTACTGGAGTCAGTCGAATCGATATGGAAACCTTCCGTGAAGGAGCCACAGCCGCAGATTGCCACTGTACGGAGCCTGTCATGAAAACGGTTGCCACACTGTGCGGACTGTTTTTCAGCGTCGCTGCGACAGCACACCATACCCGGGACCACATGATGCTTGCCGAAGACGCCGGGCAGGTTGTTGCCGCCACACGTGAAGGTGCAAACGGCCCGTTGTGGTGGATCCTCTGGCTCCTGCTCGCGCTCGTCCTGCTGCTGGGATTCGTACGTTGGTGGCAGCGACGGACATGAGCCGGAAACGCGTCCGTTATATCTGGATTCCACTGTTGATAGCCGTCATTGTGGTGCCGGCCGGGTTTCTTTATGTCGACTGGAACAAGAGCGGGAGCGGTGCCGGGCTCTATTCACGCCAGTGGCTCCCGGATGCGCTGTTTGCTTACTGGAATCCGGATGATTTTTACCAATCGGTCGATACAGTAAGTGGGGTATTTGAGGGTAAGCAGTGTGTCAGCTGTCACGAGGGTGTGACACCGGGCATTGTCAGGGACTGGAAAGCGAGCCATCATTCAAATCCCGGTAACGGAAAACCCGCTGTCTACTGTTCTGCCTGTCACGGGGATGATCACCAGGCACTGCACCTGCCCACGCCTGACATCTGTGGCCGCTGTCACGTCACACAACATGTGCAGTTCGAGGATGAAAAGCGTTTCGGTTTTCCCAGTCATGCGCTGGCCATGGAAAGGGCGATGGATGCAAAGCATTTCGTGGACAAGCCCAAGGCGGAAGTCACGGCCTGCCTGCAGTGTCATTCGGTCGCCAGCAAGTGTGATTCCTGCCATACTCGCCATCGTTTCAGTGCCGCCGAAGCACGCCGGCCCGAGGCGTGTATTACCTGTCACAGCGGACCACCACATCCGGATGATGAAACCTATTTCACTTCTGCTCACGGCCGGTTGTACCTGGCGGAAAACCGGCAGTGGGACTGGTCAAAGCCGTTGCGCAAGGGTAATTACAAGGGGCCGACCTGTGCGTACTGCCACATGAGTAATGGCAAACACCAGGTGGCTGACAAGTCGATCTGGAAATTCGGTATCAAGCAAACCAATCCACTGACCTCGGGTAACAAGGTCAAACGTGAACAGTGGGTGGAATTATGCAGCGACTGCCATGAAGCCGACTGGTCAAGGCAACAACTGGCCGGGCTGGATGCAGAGCGCAAAAAAGCCTGGAAAAAACTGTACCGTGCCGAGGCGGTTCTGAAAGATTTACGGGCAAAAGACCAGCTCTACCCTGCTGCCGGCGAGCGGCCCGCGTATCCTGTCGACTGGCTGGACAGTGTTCGGCCACGTGCGCGTATCGGTTTTTTCGAGGGGCAGGCTTCAGCCTTCTACAATGTCTCACCCATCGAGCGTGACTACTTCGAGATGTGGTACTTCGATAACCTGGGTGCCTACAAAGGGGCGGCCCACGGGGATCAGGCTGCGGTGAGCCGTGGTCATGCGGCCATGGACAGTGACCTGGCAGGTATCGAACAAGAGGCGAAAAGGTTGCGCAGTCTGGCCGGGCAGGAAGGGCAGGAACAATATCAGCGGCCTGATCCTTCCACACTCTGGTTGTTTGGTGACTACACTGAGTTCAACAAGGGGCATAACTGATGCACAGGCTGTTCTGTGTAGGGTTGCTGGGCTTTGCTGCCCTGTCCATGGCAGGTACACCAATACCTGAAGGGCCGTTTGAAAATGCGGCCTGTGTGTCATGCCACCGGCAGCAAAATGACGGGCTGGTTTCTGCATGGCAGGAAAGTGCGCATGCAACCGCGGAAACGACTGTGGACTGTGTGAGTTGCCATGGTAATTCACACCGGAATGCGGCAGTACGTGCCCGCCGTGACAGCCTGTGCGTGGATTGTCATGGTGGGGAGGACAGTCCTGTGGTGCACAGTTATGCCACATCGAAGCACGGTGTGCTGGTACGCCTGGAGCAGGAAGAACGGGACTATAACTTTCCGCTGCAACAGGCAAACTACCGTGCCCCGGGCTGTAGCTACTGTCACATGCACAAGGCCAACCATAATGTCAGCGCAAGCATACGTGTGTGGAATGCCACAGAAGGGGTGAATTCGGCTGAACGTGAGCGAGTACAGGATGCCATGCGCGCGGTTTGCCAGGACTGCCATTCTCCACGGTATATCACCCGCCTGTTCAACAATGGTGAGAATATGCTGGATATCGGGCGCATGAAAGTGCGTGAGGCAGCTGGTGTACTGGAGCAGGCAGCCCATGAATTTAGCGCGGAAGACCTGGCGGGTGCCCGTAAACATTTTATGAGGATGCAATCACGGCATCTGAAAAACCTCTACCTTGGTATAGGGCACCAGTCGCCGGATTATCAGTGGTGGCATGGTCAGCCGGCACTGGATGGAGACCTGCTGCGTATCAAGGGTGCCGTGGGTGATCTTTATCGTCTTCGGGCCAGTAAAAATTCCAGGGATGGAAACAAACAGTGACACGCAAGACTTTCCTGTTACTGGTGCTCCTGGTTCTGACGGTATTCCTGGCTGCCACGCTGGTAACCGGTAAGTTATACCTTGTCGGTTCCTGGCAACAGCCGGCAGAAACCGGCATCTGTTGAAGCTGTTATACGGTACCATTTGCTTAATGAAAGGCGGCGCAAGCGTTTTGGTTACGACAACAGGGAGCCGATTGTCTATGAAGTCTTCCGGCAGAAACATTCTCTTGGCACCAGTTGAATTGAAGGGACAAATATGAAACGACGCAACCTGGTTATTCTCGGGGGTGGTGCCGGCGGGTTGGTGGTCGCCAGTGTGGCGGCGCAACTCGGACTGAAAGTGACGCTGATTGAAAAGGCGGACAAGCTGGGCGGTGACTGTCTGCACTACGGCTGTGTGCCAAGCAAGACGCTGATTCATGCCGCCCGGGTTGCTTCGTTGATGCGCCGTGGTTCCGAGTTCGGGTTGCCAGCCTGTGACGTGAAGGTCGACCTGGGGAAGGTTGCTGACCATGTGCAGTCAGTCATTGAACGTATCCAGGTACACGATGACCCGGAGCGCTTTCGCAGTTATGGTTGTGAAGTCATTTTTGCTGCGGCAAGCTTTATTGATTCGCACAAGGTGCAGGTCAACGACGAGGTCATACGTGGCCGGCGGTTTGTCATCGCAACCGGCTCGCAGCCCTTCATACCCCCGATAGAAGGCCTGGAAGAAGCGGGTTACCTGACCAATGAGAATCTGTTTTCCCTGCGTGATTTGCCGGCACGGCTGGTGGTGTTGGGCGGTGGCCCGGTTGGCCTGGAGATGGCGCAGGCCTTTGCGCGTCTTGGTAGTCACGTCACAGTGGTTGAGCGTTTGCCGCATCTGTTACCCCAGGAAGATCCCGAGGTGGCAGATACTCTGAAGGCACAGCTCGAGTCGGAAGGGTTGATTATTCACACCACGACGGCGGTCGAACGTGTTTCCCGGGAGGGGGATACAACACAGGTTGGATGCAGTGAAGGCCTGGTTATCGAAACTGATGCATTACTGGTCGCGGTCGGGCGACAGCCGGTTGTCGATGGTCTGGGGCTGGATGTGGCAGGTGTTGTCCATAGTGCGAAGGGTATCCCGGTAGATCGGCGACAGCGGACTTCACAGAAGCATATTTTTGCCTGCGGTGATGTGTGCGGGCCCTATCCCTTGACGCATATGGCGGAATACCAGGCTGGCATCGTGATCAGCAATGCCATCTTCCGGGTGCCGAAGAAGACCGATTACCGGGTGGTTCCCTGGGTGACCTATACCGACCCGGAACTGGCACGGGTGGGTATGACGGAACAGCAGGCACGTGACAAGGGGATAGAACCCGAAGTACTGCGTTTCCCTTTCCAGGATATCGATCGTGCGATAACTGACAGGGAAACATCAGGTCTTGCCAAGCTGGTTGTGCACAAGGGGAAAATACTCGGGGCTTCCATACTCGGCCCGCATGCGGGTGAACTGATTCACGAAATCGTACTGGCCATGAAGACCGGTGCAGGTATCGGTGATATTTCTGCCACCATTCATGCCTACCCGACACTGGCACAGGTCAATCGGCGTGTGGTCAATACGTTCTATGGAAAGAAGCTGTTCAGCCCGGCTACCCGGCGGCTGGTCAAGTGGATTAACCGCCTGATCCCCTGAATGCGGCCATCACCATGAACAGTATCACTGATCCGGCTGACTATGAGGCCTGGTACCACACACCACGCGGGCAATGGATTGCTGAACGTGAGTTCAGGCTTCTGAAAAACCTGTTAAGGCCTGAAGCCGGTGCTGCATTGCTGGATGTCGGTTGTGGAACGGGACATTTCAGTCGGCGCTTTGCCCGGCTGGGTTTATCAGTGACCGGGATTGATCCTGACCCCGCAGCGCTGAAGTTTGCGGGGACACAGGGGGAAGCCATTCACTATCTGCAAGGGGGCGTTCCGGAGCTGCCATTTCCCGATAATGCATTTGATTACACAACCGCCGTTGCCAGTCTTTGTTTTGTTGATGAGCCGTTACAGGCCTTGAGGGAAATATGGCGTGTAACCCGCCATGCCTCGGTAATCGGATTACTTAACCGCCACAGCCTGCTGTACCGGAGGAAAAAAGGGCAGGGCAGTTATACCGGCGCCCGATGGGACACGGCAGGTGAGGTGATGAATACGTGGGTACCTGTGCTCACACCAGCGCCAGAGGAAGTTGTGTTGCGCAGTGCTGTCTTTTTCCCCCAGGGAAGTGACACAGCACAGTGGATCGAACAGTGGTTACCGGCTGCACTGCCCTGGGGTGGCTTCCTGGCTGTTGGGTTAAGTAAGCCATAACATTTTGCGAGCTAACCCGGGCGGGGTGTTGTCCCTGCCAGTTGTGAGGCGGCAGCGACAATGTCCTCAACCCGCGGGATACTGGCGGCTTCCAGTTCAGCGTTGAACGGTGTCGGCATGTCCAGCCCGGCAACGCGTACCGGTACGGCATCCAGTTCAAAGAAACAGCGCTCGGTGAGGCCCGCGATAATTTCCGCACCTGTTCCGGCAAACCGGCAGTCCTCCTCGACCACCAGCAGCCGGTGTGTCTTGCGCAGCGATGCTGCACACGTCTCCCAGTCAATCGGGCTGAGGCTGCGCAGGTCAATGACTTCGGCCTGGATATTCTGATCGGCCAGTTGTTGTGCAGCAGACAGTGCCAGGTTGGCCATTCTTGAGTAACTGACAATCGTCAGGTCGGTGCCCGCACGGCGCACAATCGCCTGGTGCATGGGTGGGGGGACGGTAGTGAGATCCACTTCACCCTTTTCGAAATACAGCAGTTCATGTTCCAGCACAATAACAGGCTCATCGCTGGCGATTGCCTGGCGCAGTTGCCACCAGGCGTCCTGTGGTGTCGCCGGCACCACAATACGCAGGCCGGGGACATTCATCAGGGTATGTTCCAGCCGTTGTGAATGTTGTGCGGCAAGTTGTTTTGCAACCCCCCCCGGCATACGGATCACCAGCGGCATGGGGAACTGACCACCGGACATAAAAGGGATCTTGGCGGCCATATTGATGATGGCATCGAGTGCCAGCAGCGCAAAGTTAATGGTCATGATTTCCACCACCGGGCGCATGCCAGTCAGTGCGGCACCAACGCCCAGGCCGGTGAAGCCACCTTCCGAAATCGGTGTGTCGCGAACACGCCATTCACCGTATTTTGCATACAGTCCTTCGGTCACACGATAGGAACCGCCATACAGTCCAACATCTTCACCCAGTGTAAACACGGACTCGTCACTGGCCATTTCAATATCGAGTGCACGGTTTAGCGCCTGCCACAGCATCAGGGTTTCAGTCATGTTGTGAACCCTCCAGCAGTGTTTCGTGCTTTCGGTTGCAGTACAGGCTGTCCCGGGCATCCTGCATGTCGGGTGGCGGGCTGGCCAGTGCAAACTGCACGGCATCTTCCACGACCTTGTCGATTTCGCGCCGCACGCTATCAATGTGTTGTTCATTGAAATGATCAGCCGCAGCAACATGGCAAACCAGCTGATCAACCAGGTCAGGCCCGGCAGCGGCAATTTCAGCCTGGGTCGGGTAGCCGATTTCCGCTTCATGGATCACGGTATCGACCGGGTCGCGACCGGATTGTGAGTTGACCTCCGCGCGTGGCCGGTAGTTGCCTGCATCGGCCATCGAGTGGCCGCGGAAGCGGTAGGTTTCGAACTCCAGCAACTGTGGCCCGTTACCGGCACGGATCTGTGTCAGGGCATGCCGGGTGGCTTCATAGACATTGATGACATCCATGCCGTCGAGTTTTTCAGCCGGGATGTTATAGGCGCAGGCGCGCTTGTGGACGTCAACAACAGCAGAATGGCGATGTATCTCGGTGCCAATCTGGTAATGGTTGTTCTCGCAGACGAACAGCACAGGCAGCTTCCACAAGGCTGCCATATTCAGTGCCTCATGAAATGTGCCCTGGTTGACGGCGCCGTCACCAAAGAAGCAGATCACGGCTTCGGGCAGGTCACGCAGTGCAACGCTATAGCCGATACCGGTGGCGACCGGGAAGGTTTCGCCGACGATAGCGTATCCACCCATGAAACGCCGTTCCCTGTCGAACAGGTGCATGGAGCCGCCCATGCCCTTGCAGATACCGTCGCGGCGTCCGAACAGTTCCGCCATCACCTGGCGCGGTGGAATACCCCGCACCAGTGCATGTACATGCTCGCGGTAGGTGGTGACCAGGTAGTCGCTGGGTTCCGCGGCATGAATGACACCCACGGCAACGGCTTCCTCGCCGGGATACAGGTGCAGAAAGCCGGCAATATTACCGTTGCTGTATTCCTGCGCCGCACGCTCCTCGAAGGCGCGTGCCAGCAGCATGTCGTAGAGGAATTTGTGCAGGGTATCCCGATCCATGTCAGCTGGTTTCCGGTAAAAATTCGTTGATTGCGTCCAGCAAGGGTGTCATGTACATATAGGCAGGACCACCGTGCATGATAATAGCCATGAAGCCGGCTTCCATGATTTCATCCCGGCTTGCACCCGCTTTCACGGCTTGTTCGACGTGGAAGGCGATACACCATTCACACTGTGCCGCCACGCCGAGCGCCACGTTGATCAGTTCCTTGTCACGGATGCCCAGCGCCTTGCCGGATTCGGCCTTGCTGAGGAAGCCGAGAAACGCATTGGTTTCTGTCGGGTAGCCCTTGCGCAGGGATTGTGTCAGCGCCATGACTTCGTCAAGTTTATCCTGCATCTTGCCCATTGTTTACTCTCCGGGAGATCCTTGGTAGCAAGTATTCTGCACGAACCGGTGCGTTGATGATGTAACCTGGGTGACAACCCACTGTGCTACTCAGGCGGCCATTTCCAGGTCAGGCCGGTATTCACCATCTTTCTTCCGGTTCGATCCGCTGGTACAGGATGAAAGTGACACAGCAGGTCATTATAGCCAGGATTACACTGTTTTTTGCTAACGCATGGTGGTTTTCAGTCTTCTGTCACCGCCTCCAGACGATACTGTGCGTGACAGGCAATACAGTTATTCATTAACACCCCGAGTTGCTCCACAGCAAGCTCCTTATCGCCGAGCTGACTGGCATCCAGTGCCAGCTGGTCGAAGCGCTTGTGGGTGTCGAACCCCAGTGTCTTGAATGAAAGTGGCAGTTTTCCTGCCAGTGTATCCGGGATCTGCCCCGGGGGTGGCATACCTGATTTTCCGGCGGCCTCGACGACTGTTTTCATGTCTTCCTTTCCGGCAGCCACCAGTACGCCCTGCACGCTGACCAGGAAGGCACGCATCTCGGTAAGGATCAGATCACGTTCGGCCGGTTCAAGGAGGATAGCAGTGCGCCCGTCTGTGGATAACTGTGTCTCACCGATAATAATGAATTTGCCAACCAGTGTGCCGGTTGTAATCAGCAACACAACAACAAGTATCCAGCAAAATCTACACATAACCTGCTTACCCCACGAATTGTAAAAAAAATCAGCTACCGACCTCTTGCCATGAGAGCTATAGCCCGGTTAGTCGCCGTATTATGGCATGAAGCAACATTCCAGGGGCCCGAAAAGTGTTACAGGATGTTTCTTTCCCTCTCCTGAAACAACCTGTAACAGTTCAGCAGAATTCGGAAATCATTGTGAAACAACTGGCCTCTAGCATGTTCGCCACAGTCAGCCTGTGCCTCTTCCCGGGGCCGGTTTTCTGCAACCTTTTATTGATTTATACGGAGACTACCAATGAAGCAGAATTTATACAGATATGGAACAGGCCTGGTTATGGTGCTGGGTCTGGTGAGTGGCGCAACGGCAGCCGACTATTCTTCTTACACCAATGAAGAGATGGTGCAGATGCGATCCCGGGTCC
>JALVCM010000186.1 GCA_027010005.1 Thiohalobacter sp. | reverse complement strand
AGAAGCCATAGCGAGCAGGAAGCCTGCTTTGCGTTACGCTGGGAGGTGCTATGCGCACCCTGGCAGCAACCGCGCGGTATCGAGCACGACGAACAGGAGGGTTCTGCACGGCTGTACCTTGCCATTGACCTGCAAGGCAAGGTGCTTGCGACCGGACGCATCCACTCTCTTGAAGCTGATACCGCGCAAATCCGCTACATGGCCGTGCACCCTGACCACGAAAGACAGGGACTGGGGAAACGCTTGCTGGCCGCGCTGGAAAGTGATGCCATGCAGCACGGAGAAAGCCATGTCATCCTGCATGCGCGTGAAAATTCTGTCGGCTTCTACCGCCATTGCGGTTACCGGGTGATTGCTCCGTCACACCGGCTGTTTGACAGCATCCAGCACTATCACATGGAAAAACACCTGCCGAAGGAACCGGACTAGGCGACCCGGCCCGGCCGCTTCTTGGTATCCAGCCACTCCCGTAACCGCTCGATCGGCAGTGCATCGCAAATATGGCGCCCCTGTGCATAGTCACAGTTAAGCTCGGAAAGCCGCTGCAATACTTCGGCATCCTCGATACCCTCTGCAACAATATCAAGACCCATGCTGTGTGCCAGCTGTATGGTGGCAATGACAATGGCTTCGTCGTTCTCGTCGTTGAGCATATTGGTGACGAATGAACGGTCAATCTTCAGCTCGGTCACGGGCAACTGGCGCAGCTTGGACAGGGATGAATGCCCTGTTCCAAAATCATCGATGGACAGCTCAACACCCAGTTCACGGAGTGACAGGACCGTGTATTGCTGCATGCGTTCCGACATGGCAATACTTTCCGTGATCTCCAGCATGACAGACATGGGCTCGATCCCGTAACTGGCGATCATGGTCGCAAATTTCATGGTGAATCCGGCGTCCAGAAGGCAGTAGGGAGAGAGATTGATAGAAACAGACTCGATACGCTGTTCGTGTAACAGGGGCGCGGCCTGGGCGAGCGCACGCCCGATTACCAGCCAGGTCAGCGCAAGTATCTGCCCACTGCTCTCGGCCAGCGCAATAAAGTGTTCGGGTGACACCATACCCCGGCCAGGGTGGTTCCAGCGTGCGAGCGCTTCCAGCCTCACCAGGCCCTGACCGTGCAAGGGCACAATAGGCTGCAGGTAGACCTCTATCGATTTATCTTCGATGGCCTGCCGCAGGTCATTGAGCAGCACCAGTCTTTCGCCCCCTGAAGCCAGGAGTTCCGGGTAATACATCTCCATACCTGTCGCCGCATCACGCTTGGCTGCGTGCAGGGCAGCCTCGGCTGCCTGCACGAGTTCACCGGGACGACTGACATGCGAGGGATACAGCGATACGCCGATTTTTGAACCCAGTGTCAGTTCAATCCCGGACTGCTTCAAAGGCATGGCCAGCCAGTGTTGTACCGACCCGGAAATTTCTTTCCAGCACTCTGCCGCCACCCCCTTCGAAACAATGACAAACTGGTCGCCTGCCAGGCGGAAAACACGGGTGTCGCGATACTGCCGCGCAATATCTTCAAGACCATCGGTAATGGCCTTCAGCACTTCGTCGGCAAGATTGTGGCCCAGTGCCTCATTGACATCCCGGAAACGCGGCACGTCGATGGCCAGCACTGCCAGCGGACCGTCCTGTGCGTTGTGTGTTTCAAGGTAATCCTGCAAGGAGGCCCGATTTGGCAGGCCGGTCAGACTGTCGTGCGTTGACTGGTAAAAGATCCGCGCCATCTGCTCACGGCGCTCGGTAACATCACGAGCGACCGCAATGACCATCTCTCCCGCCTCGACATCGACACGCGTCATGTTGATTTCAACCCAGCGCTGTGACGCACCCGGTGGCTCGAGCAGACATTCAAAATGCTGCGCCTCACCATCCAGCACATCGCGCACTGCCCGCTCGAAGAGAATGGCGGTATCGGCATTGCCCACCAGGTCGGTGATCGGCCTCCGGCAGTTATGGCGGGTCAGGTCACTTTCCGCCACCCCCAGCCAGCTTTCCATACGCCGGTTACAACTGAGAAATTTGAGCTCGTTGCACAGCACAAAAATCGCATCGTTGGCACTGTTGAAATAGGCACGCAGCAGCTGGGCATAAAATTCGCCATCGCTTTCGTGCTGGCTGCCATCCTGTGTTCCGTTCATGCAGGCTCCCCCCGCCACACATGCAAGACAATCTATCCCAGGGGTTAACGACAGTACAGGCCCGGAACTGGAGAAAACCCGGCAGAAATTGCTCCTGCCGGGCAGAAATCACCATGGATCCATAATCTGGACCGGGCTCAGGCGATAATTTCAGTCATGGTGATATCGCCGGTCGTATCGACAATGACCTCTTCGACGTGTGGCACACGGCTGAGGATGTAACCGGACATCAGGTTCAGCATTTTTTTGTTCTCTGTATGGAAAGCACCCAGCGCCCGGTCTGCAACGATCTGGCAACGCTGGTACAGGTCCGGCTTCTCGACCCAGAAACGGCTCATCTGCCAGCCCCTGTCCATATCGGCATCCATTTTGGCGTAGAATTCCTCCGCCTCCTTTAACATCTGCTCCGGGACATCGATGCTGAAGGTTTGATCGTCGATGGTCAGTTTCAATATCATCGTAGAATCTCCGACTCACATTTTACTATTCAGGATACAACATGCTGGTTGTCATTCCCGCCATACTCGGCAAGACGCAACTCGAACAGGTCCGGTCGTTACTCGAAAAAGGCCGGTTTGTCGATGGCCGCCTGTCGGCAGGTACACGCGCCAGACAGGTCAAGCAGAACGAGGAACTGCAATCTGCCGCTGCGCAGATGGAACACCTCAACAGCATCGTCATGGGCGCACTGGTACAACACCCGGACTACCAGGCAGCCGCCATGCCGGTTCGTGTCGCTACACCGTTCTATGCCCGCTACACGAAAGGAATGCACTATGGCGATCATGTAGATGACCCGATCATGGGGCCGCCGGGCGGACAATACCGTAGCGATATATCCACCACGGTGTTCCTGAACGACCCGGACAGCTACGAGGGCGGTGAACTGGTTATCCGCACCGGTTTCGGCGAACAGACCTTCAAGCTGGCAGCCGGTGACGCGATTATCTACCCCTCATCCAGCCTGCATCATGTTGCCGACGTGACAAGCGGTGAACGCCTGGTGGCCGTCACCTGGACACAGAGCATGGTAAGGGACCCGGCACGGCGGGAAATCCTCTACCAGCTGTACCAGGCCCGCGAGAGCCTGCAAAAGCGCCAGCCGGAAGCCAGTGAAACCACACAGGTCGATCATGCCTACGTCAACCTGACACGCCTTTGGGCCGAGGTATAGGCCGCGCATAAAAAACGGGCCGAGTGCACTGCACATCGGCCCGCCGTAAAACCCGAATGCCCTGGTGTTAAGGGTGCGAGCCTTTTTCCTTGTGCGCCATGTCGACCAGCTTCATGGACAGATCACGGTATTCCTGACGGTACCCGGCCAGTTCGTGGCCTTCAGGTGCCGCAAAATACTCTTCCTGGGAAACGCCGTGCTTGTGTTCATACTCGATGAACTTCTTCTGCATTTCGATCAACTTCTTGATCAGCTCTTGCTTCTCGCTC
>JALVCM010000185.1 GCA_027010005.1 Thiohalobacter sp. | reverse complement strand
GTCTTCTGCATTACGCCGGCACCTGCGCAAATGCTTTTCAATCGCGCGTGACACAGCCACAAACCCCATGGTTCCTGTAACAAACGTGGCCGAGCCATAACCCATACTGCAATCCAGGTGAACACCGTGTATCCCCGGTTTCTGCTGACCGACACTGCCATCGGCCTTCGGGTAAACCTGCTGCTGGGTTGAGAACACGCACTCGACACCGAAGTAGCGTTTCGTGTTTCTTGAAAAACCGTGCCTGGCGCGTAACTCGGCGCGTACCTTGGCGGCAAGCGGGTCATTGAAGGTACGGGACAGATCACGCACCTGTATCTGTGTCGGGTCGGTCAGACCACCGCCGGCACCGGTCGTGATTACCGGCATTTTGTTTCGCTTGCAGTGATAGATCAGCGCGGCCTTGAATTTAATGCTGTCGATTGCATCGATGACGTAGTCGAAAGGCCTGTCCGGTGGAAGATAGTCGAACAGATTTCGGTCAGTAATATAATCATCGATAATCGTAACGCGGCATGCAGGATTGATGTCATGCACACGCTGCTGCATGACCAGGGTCTTCTTCTGACCGATAACGCTTTCCAGTGCATGCACCTGGCGATTGAGGTTGCTGGCACAGACCTCGTCATAATCAATCAGTGTCATTGCACCCACGCCGCTGCGCGCCAGGGCCTCGACCGCCCATGAACCCACGCCACCTGCTCCAATCACACAGACATTCATCTCTGCGATCCATTGCGCGGCTTCTTTGCCATACAGGCGCGCTATCCCGGCAAAGCGCTGGTCATCCTTGTTCATAAAAGTCCAAACACTGTTCGGGCGTTTAACGTGGTTTGTTGTGCGATGGTATCCGGGTCGCTATCACGCACTTCGGCAAGGGCCTGCAGGCAGTACACCAGGTATTCCGGGCTGTTACGCTCACCGGCATGTTGTGCAACCACCATGTCGGGTGCATCGGTTTCCAGTACAACTGCCTCCAGCGGCACACGGCGGGCAAGTGCGCGGATCTTGCGGGATCGCTCCCAGGTCAGGGTGCCGCCAAAACCGAGCATAAATCCCATTTCAATATAGTGCCGTGCCTGTTGTTCACTGCCGTTGAAGGCATGTACGGTGCCGCCTGTAACAGGAATCTTTTTCAGGCAGGACAGCACATCATCATGTGCCTTGCGGACGTGCAGTACGACAGGCAGCCGGGCATCACGTGCAATCGCAAGCTGGGCCTCGAACAGCGTGCGTTGCGCATCACGGTCTGCTTCGTGTTGGTAAAAGTCCAGTCCGATTTCACCGACTGCAACCGGTCGGTGTTTTTTAATACTGCTTTCGAGTTGCGCCAGGTGTTCTGCACGGTGCCTTTCCAGGAAGACGGGGTGCAGACCGAGGGCCGGGTGAAGTCCTGCTTCTGTCTCGCAGAGTTTCAGTAACCCGTCCCAGTGCCCGGCCTCGATACCCGGCACAAGGATGTTGCTCACACCCAGTTCACGAGCGTGCTGCAGCACCTGCGCACGATCAGCATCAAAGGCCGCTACATCGAGGTGGCAATGGGTATCAAACAGTTCCATAGACTCAGTCAATCATCGCCTTGCGTACCACCGAAGGTATCGGTATCGCACCACCTTTCCTGTGGTCATACCAGACAATGGTGCCATGACCCATGGCGCACAACACATTGTCTTCATCGACATTTCGAAGGAGATAATAGCTGTCCATACTGCTGTTGCCCGGGTTATCACCGTAAAGTTCGACCTCGATCAGGGCAGGAAATTTCAGCGGCCTGATAAATGTACAGGATACATTGGCCAGCACCAGTTCATGCCCTGTTCCAAGCGATACCAGCCAGTCCACGCGCGCCTGCTCGAAATAGGTAAAGTACATGGCATTGTTGAGATGACCAAAGGCATCCATGTCGCCCCAGCGCATGACATACCGTGCACGCTGCAACAACCTTGCTGACTCAGGCAGTGACTGAACATACACCGCATGGCCTGTATCCCGACTCATCATATAAACATCCTGGCAAATACGTGGAGTGAAAACGTAACCGGTACTAGCGGCCCGCACTTGCTGCCCGGGTACCGGCCCATAGCAGTGCCAGTTGTTGCCGGTACTGACTGCCAACCCGTTGCGCATCCCGCGATAGTAAGGTCATAGGCACACCCAGCAGAATCGCCAGCAGGGCGGAAAGCAGCAGGGGAACCAGCGTATTGGGCGGCAGCTCGCCGTTTTGCATGGCAGCTTCGAGGTGTGTCACCAGCCAGCTGTCGATCCCCCTGACCGGTATCCCGTCGATACCGTCCAGCTCCGGAAAGGCCAGTTGTTTTTCCACCGGGGACAGGCTGATATCCGGATCGAGGCTGCCACCACGCGCAATCCATACCAGCAACTCCCGAAATACGCCCGGTTTGCGCTCGCAGGTATTTGCCACCTGGGAAAACAGCTGCTCAATGACCGCAAGGCCGCGCTGACCGGCCGCGGCGGACTGGACATGCCAGCCCAGCTCGAGCAACCAGAGGTGGGCAAGGTAGGCCATCAGGTCCTGTTTCCGCCCGAAGTAATTGAAGAAGGTTGCCTCGGACACCTCGGCCTCCGCACAGATCGCCCTGACACGAATATCGCCAAAATCCTGCTCGACCAGTGCAGAGGAAAGTGCACGGACCAGTGCCAGGCGGGTACGGGCAGCTTTGCGCGTTCTCAGGTCACTCATGAGTATAGTTTACTCCAAATATATAGCTGCCATTTAAAATTTGTACTAGCGAAATACTGTGGCCTGGCCACGTACAGCACATATTAACAGCTTGCTCTATATTTTTAGTAAAACATTAATATGTTAAATAACAAATGGATGTGATCTCGATTATGGATCTCCTATACTGATACACTGTATCAGACAGGCGACAATTCCTTGACATTTCTTGTTTTGGGAATATAGTCCCAGTATATGACGGAGAATCTTCAACAGACGCTGTCCCGCGCCATCCTGACACTGCTCAGGCCGCTGGTCAGAATTCTCATCCGCAACGGGATTGCCTACGGAAGTTTTGCCGAGCTCGCCAAAAAAACCTACGTCGATGTCGCCTTTGAAGATTTTGCCCCGGAAGGCAAGAAACAGACGATTTCCCGCGTGTCCGCCCTGACTGGCCTGACGCGTAAGGAAACCCGCCGCCTGCACGAACTCGAGGATACCGACGCCGGCAGCAGTGAACAGCGGTACAACCGTGCCGTGCGCGTCATTTCCGGCTGGGTCAATGACCCGCGCTTCCAGGATGCTGCGGGTAACCCGGACGTGTTACCGATTGAAGGAGCGGACAATGCCTTTGCCGAGCTGGTGAAGGAATACAGCGGTGACATGACCACCCAGACCATGCTGGCAGTGCTCACCATGGCGGGCAGTGTTGAAAAAGTGAACGGCTGCCTGAAACTGGTCCGCCGCGCCTACCTGCCCGGCAATGACCCCACCGAAAAACTGAACATCCTCGGCAAGGACAGCGCCGAACTGATCGCAACCATCGACCACAACCTGACCGCACCCGAAGACCAGCTGCATTTCCAGCGCAAGGTATCCAGTTACCGCGTTCACCCGGATGCGGTGGCATCCTTCAGGGCGATGGCGGCGGAAAAATCCCAGCTGCTGCTGGAAGACTTTGATGCCTGGCTGTCGG
>JALVCM010000184.1 GCA_027010005.1 Thiohalobacter sp. | reverse complement strand
CCATCCTTGCCCACCACAGTGTTCAGCCACGTTGCCAGACGCCGGGCCTTGTCGGCTGTAAAAACAAAGGGGCCACTGTCACCACCGAGCAATACGACCCAGTACGGCCCGGGCAGGTGACTGAAGCGTGAAGCCCATTCATCCCTGAGCCGATCGAGTGCCTCGCGTGTCTGGGTGTGCAGCGGGAGGTCAACTGTCAGTACCCCGGGTTGACCGGAAAGATTATATTGAGGTGTTGTGATCACCAGGTCGAAGCACTCAGGTGACGCCCAGGGCCTGCCGACATGGACCAGGCGTGTTCTCCCACCTGACTGTTTGTGTATCCAGCGCGCAACCGGCTCATTACGCCGGCCTGCGGTCAGCACAAGATCCGGCCATGGCGGATCCAGCTTGTCTGAACGTTCAAGGTCAATTCCTGCCAGGGTGGCGCCAAGCAACAGATTGGTCAGCAATTCAGTCTTGCGGTCATGTATTTTTTTGACCTGGAAAGGCCAGTCCAGTGCCTCGGCCAGTGCCAGTAACTGTGTATTGTCTCCCGCCTTGCGTCCGGAAAGGACCCATACCCGCGGGGCCAATGAGCAGCTTTTATCCGAATTTTTCACGCCGAAAAACACTTCCTCGCGACCAGCCGCGAGCTTACCCTAATCATCAGGAATCTGCAGCGCAAATCGTTTAACATAAAACCCTGTGACCTTCTCTTGCCGGAGCCATCTTGGTACTCGACCGCTACATCACCACTGAGACCACCAAACCCCTGGTGCTTGGCACCTTCCTGCTGATGCTGATTTTTACGGGCTATACCGCAGCAATCAAGCTGGGGGATGCCGCCAGTGGCCTGATCGGCCCGGAAACGGTTGCCCGGCTGATCGGCCTGAGCACGATTATCGCACTGGAAGTGCTGCTGCCCACGGCGCTCTACCTGTCCATTATCGCCACACTGAGCCGCCTGTATCGCGACTCGGAGATGGTCGCCATGCGCGCCGCCGGTGTTGGCGAGGCGCGTATCATGCGCTCGCTGATTTTTCTTGCCGTACTCATTTCCATACTGGCCGGCATCATCTCGGTTTTTGGCCGTCCCTGGGCCTACCGTGAGAGCTACCGGCTGGAAGCCGAGGCACGCGCCGAATTCGACATCCGCAAAATCGAACCCGGCCAGTTCATTGAACTGCAGGACAGCAAATACGTCCTTTATGCCAGGGAGGTTGACCAGGACAGCGGCCAGCTGAGGGGGGTTTTCCTGCAGACCCAGCGTGGAGACAAACTCCAGGCAATTTACGCCCAGGAAGCCTACCTGCCACCTGTCACCTATGGCGAATCACGTAGTTTTGAGCTGTTTGAAGGTTATGGCTACACACTTGACCGCAAAGGCACCCGGGACAGGACGCTGAAGTATAGCCAGATGATCATTCACATCCCGCCGGAACAACCGGACACCAACTACCGGCGCAAGGCCGAGCCAACGTACAACCTGTTTCAGTCGGACGCTCCCAAGGATATCGCCGAATTCCAGTGGCGGCTATCGACTCCGGTTTCGACCCTGCTACTGGCCATGCTGGCTGTACCACTCAGCCGCAGCGCACCCCGTCAGGGCAGACACAACAACTTCCTTATTGCCATACTGGTGTATATCGGCATGTTCAACCTGATCAGCCTGGTGCGCAACAAGGTCGAGGAAGCCGTCATCCCGGCTTTCCCAGGTATCTGGTGGGCGTACCTGTTACCCGTCGCGCTTTTTATTATTCTTATGGCATGGCCGGCCTGGCAGCGAGGCAGACACTGACATGAATCGCATCGATCGCTACATTGCATGGCAACTGATCAGGGACTGGATACTGGTGTGGATTATCATGTCAGCCATTTTCAGTCTGCTCGCCATCGTGAAGGAACTGGAACGCATCCAGAACCACTACCAGACAGCTGACGTGGTTAAGTACATTCTCTACACATTGCCACAACGATCCATGGACCTGGTTCCCGTCATCGTGCTTCTGGGCACCATCCTGGGGCTGGCACGACTGAACAAGAACAGCGAAATTATTGCCATGCGTGCCGCCGGCATGCCGCTGACCCGGTTTTTCCGTGCTGTCGCCATCCCGGCTCTTCTGCTGGTATTGCTGCTTTACGGCGTTTCCGAATATGTATCTGCACCGCTCTACCAGAAAGCGGAGACCGAAAAGAGTCTGGCACGTACCGGGCGCACCAACCTGCTTCGCGGGATGGGTCTGTGGTCTGTCAATGACCTGCGCTTTTTTAATGTCCGGACACTTCGTCATGGCAAGATTCCGTCGGATATCTACCTGTTTCAATTTGCCCCCGACGGTCGGCTGCAGAACTTTGTCTATGCAAAATCTGCAGAACCTGCAAAAGACCGTAAGTGGAAACTCCGTGACGTCACACAAAAAACACTGGACGACAAAACGCTGAAAACCACTTTCCGCAAGGAACTGGCAACAGGCCCTTTCTGGTCTCCCGAAGAACTGCCGGTACTCCCGCTGCCGATCACCGGCATGACACTGACCGGACTGTATGCCTATGTTCAGTACCTGCATGCAACCAACCAGAACTGGCAGCGCGCCGAACAGCTATTCTGGCAAAAAGTGGCGCTGCCACTCACGGCAGGTGCCATGGTACTGCTGGCCACACCAATTGGCGCCAGCCTGCGCACCCAGCGAAGTGCCGCGTTTGGCCGTAACCTGGCCATTGGCGCAGGGCTTGGTATCGGTTTTTACCTGTTGATCCAGATTATCAACACCGGAAGCGCGCTGGTGGGTATTCCACCGGAAATTATCGCTTTTACGCCGACCGCCCTGGTACTGGCCGCGACCGGCTGGCTGTTCTCGCGCATGCGCTAGATTTGTTCAGGGACGCGACAAAGGGCATAATCCGGACTCCATGCAAACCAACCCCGTTCCTGCCTGCTGAACCTCTGTCATGCGTCTGATGCTCTCCTTCTTCAGGGCCTACCCCTGGCACTCCGTTCTTATGCTGCTGGCGCTGCTGTTCGCCGGCATTGCAGAAGGGGTGGGATTATCGGCATTACTGCCACTGATCAGTGTCGCCATTAAAAATGATGCGCGTGCAGCCACCGACACAAACGCAGAGCCCCCCGGTGAATACGAACAGGCGGTTCTCGACGTTATGCACCAGCTCGGTATTTCACCAACGATTGGTGTGTTACTGATTATCATTGTTGCCGGCGTAACGATTAAAAGCCTCCTGTTACTTGTTGCCAGAAAGCAGGTCGGGTACACAGCTGCCCAGGTCGCCACCGACCTGCGCCTTGACATGCTGAGTGCCATGCTGCGCAGCAAGTGGGAATACTTTATTCATCAACCTATCGGCAGCCTGACCAACCGGCTGGCCACGGAAGCCCAGCGCTCATCCAATTCATTTGTCTATGGCGCGACCATGATCACCTACCTCGTGCAGGCATTCATCTATGGTGGCGTGGCCATTGCGGTTTCCTGGAAGGCCACCCTGACCACCCTGGCAATCGGCAGTGTCATTATCGGTATTTCACATTTCCTGGTACGCATGACACGCCGTGCCGGGAAGAAACAGACAAAATTGTTTACTTCCCTACTGGCCCGGTTGACCGACACCTTGCAGTCCGTCAAACCACTGAAAGCCATGTCCAAGGAACACCTTGCTGACAAGGTACTGGCCATGGAAACCTCGCGTCTCAACAAGTCCTTCAGGAAGCAGGTGTTCAGCAGTGCCGCACTGAATGCCGCACAGGAGGAAATGTTTGCCATCGTGGTTGCAGGCGGTATGTTCATTGCGCTGGTTAAACTCAACATGCCCTTCCCGACTGTGACTGTACTGGCCGTGGTCCTCGGCAAAATGCTCAGCCAGCTTGGCAAGGTTCAGAAGCAATATCAGAAAATGGTTGTCGGCGAGAGTGCTTTCTGGTCAATCAAGGCAGCAATCGAGGAAGCACGGCAGGCTGAAGAATACCTCGGCGAAGGGGCCAGGCCAAAACTGGAAAAGAGTATCAGGCTTGACCATGTAACCTTTGGTTATGACCCTGGAAGGCCGGTACTGCGTGATATCAGTCTCGAAATTCCACAGGGCTGCCTGACCACACTCACTGGTCCGTCCGGTTCAGGCAAGACAACTGTGATTGATCTGGTTATTGGGCTGTTGAAACCCCAAAACGGCCATGTCCTGATCGACAATACCCCGCTCGACAAACTCGACATGCGCGCATGGCGCCGTATGATCGGCTATGTCCCGCAGGAAACTCTGCTGCTGCACGCCTCCATTGTCCACAACGTCACGCTCGGTGACCCGGAACTCAGTGAAGAAGACGCCATCCGGGCCCTGAAGGAGGCTGGTGCCCGGGACTTTATCGCCCAGCTGCCAGACGGCATCCACAGCACCGTGGGGGAGCGCGGCACCAAACTCTCAGGTGGCCAGCGCCAGCGCATCATGATCGCCCGCGCACTGGTGCACAAACCCCGCTTGTTGATCCTCGACGAGGCCACCAGCGCACTCGACCCGGAAAACGAGGCCGCCATCGGCAGGACTATGGAAGCCCTGCGCGGCAAGCTGACGATTCTCGCCATTTCCCACCAGACCGCACTGGTCGAGGCCGCGGACTGTGTGTACCGGATGGAAAATGGCAGTGCGGTAAAAGTCCGGGAAGCGGACGCAGGCTGATCAGAACAGGTCCCTGACCCGTGCCACCGCACGGGCCATATCGTCAGATTGTGCCGTCGATTCGGCGGCCGGCTCACCCAGCCAGGCTACACGCCCCTGTTCCAGCAGGCGCTGGTGAACGAGGCGGATATCACGACTCAGGCGCGGGTGCCCCCGGCGCATCATCATGCTGTAGGTCCAGGCACTGAAGCGAAAGTCCACGGGGATATCGCGATCTTCCCGCATCGGGTAACCATAGCCACCCAGCGGCGCCATCCACACCGGCTTGCCGGTGGCACAGGCCTCACTGAGCATGGAAATGCTGTCTGCCGTCACAACCAGGTCATCGCACAGGGCCAGCATCCCGAAATAGGGATTTTCCGTGTCACCCGGACGCCAGCGGTACAACACATGCGGCACGCGGATTTCACGTTCGAAGATATCGATCACGGCCGGTAAGGTTCGGGCACTGGTGGAGATCATCAGCGAACCGCCACGCTGTTGGGCCAGCGCTTCCACCTGCTGTGCAATCACATGGGCATTCTTTGGCCCCAGGGTATAGGGGCCACTGTTACCACCAAGGATCACCACCGTGCGCGGACCGGGCAGCTGTTCAAACCGGGCGTGCCATCGGGCGGCTTCCTGCTCAAGCCGCTGCGGGGTGACGCGATGCAGGGTCAGGGTGTTCTGCAGTACCTTCGGGTGTTCCGCCAGCCGGTACTGGGGTGTGGTCACCACCAGGTCGAAACGATCCACGTGCGCCCAGGGCCGGCCAATATGCACAATGCGTGTCGTTCCGCCCTGCTGCGCCCGGATCCAGCGACATACCGGCTCGTTACGCATCCCGGCAGAGATCACCAGCTCTGGCCAGGGCGGCTCGAGGGGAGAGGATTGGTCCTGCCGGATGCCACGCAGGTCACTGCCGCGGAACAGGCTGGTACGGAATTCGGTGCTGTGATAGCTGAGTTCCTTCAGTTCGAAGGGCCAGCCCAGTGCTTCGCCCAGGGCCAGCACCTGGTTACGCTCACCGGCACGGTAGCCAGTGACCAGCCACACGGTGGGGGATTTCCCGCCGGGATCGGCCGGAGCGGACTGTACGGGTTCAACGGGACTCATGGCTATCATTTCAGGGCTGACACCCGTGGCGCCGCCGCTCAACTCCAAGTACAATTCAGCGTTTGCGAATCTAGCGGCTTGCGCCGCGCGGCGCAACTATCAAGCCCCGGATCCGGACGAGTTTTCTGCATGCCTGACTACAATGAATACCTTGAACGCATTTTCGACGTACTCAAGCCCTTCGCCAAGCAGGGTATCCTGCTCAACGAGGAAAGCGAACTCGTGGCCGAACTGGGCCTGACCTCGCTGCAGGTCATGGAACTGATCGAACAGCTGGAAGACCACTTCGACATGTCGATCCCGCTCAATATTCTGCCCGATATCCGTACCGTACATGATCTGGCCCAGGCGCTGGAAAAGCTTAACCCCGGATCATGAGCCTGTTCGATAAATTCCAGCCAATCGCCGATATCCAGGCCGAATTGCAGGCACTGGGCGTAATGCCGTTTGGCGCCGTGACCGAAAAGCTGCTGTCCTCCACCGAGGCCATCGTCAATGGTCACAAGGTCATCCTCGCCGGCACCAATAATTATCTCGGTCTCACCTTTGAGCCCGAGTGCCTGGAGGCGGCGAAAAAAGCCATCGATGAATTGGGCACCGGCACCACCGGCTCACGCATGGCCAATGGCACTTTCGCCGGGCACGTGGCGCTGGAGAAGGAACTGGCTGAATTCTTCGACCGCAAGCACTCGATCGTCTTTTCCACCGGCTACGCGGCCACCATGGGGATGGGCTCCACACTGGCCGGCCCGGGTGACGTCATTGTGCTGGATGCCGACAGCCACGCCAGTATCTATGATGGCGTACGCCTCGGTGGCGCCGACGTCATCCGTTTCCGTCACAATGATCCCGCCGACCTCGACAAGCGCCTGCGCCGCCTCGGTGATCGCATCGACAACACGCTGATCATTGTCGAGGGTATCTACAGCATGATGGGCGACCAGGCGCCGCTGGCCGAAATTGCCGAGGTCAAACGCAAGTACGGCGGTTTGCTGCTGGTCGATGAAGCCCATTCGCTGGGCATGCTCGGTGAGCATGGCCGTGGCGTGGCGGAAGCCGCCGGCGTGGAAGACGATGTAGATTTCGTAGTAGGCACCTTCAGCAAAAGTCTCGGCGCTATCGGGGGCTACTGTGTCAGCAACCACGACCAGCTGAATGCTATCCGCTTTGCCATCCGCTCGTATATTTTCACGGCGTCACCCTCACCCTCGGTCATTGCCTCCACGCGCGCGGCCCTGCGTCTGATGCAGGAGCGCCCGTACCTGCGTGACCAGCTGTGGGCCAATGCCCATCGTCTCTATGATGGCCTGAAAAACCTCGGCCTGCAGGTCAGCCCCGAGGTCAGTCCCGTGGTGGCCGTTACCATCAGGGACCGTAACCAGGCGATCGACTGGTGGAACCGGCTGTTGCAACTCGGTGCCTATGTCAACCTGGTCATGCCACCCGCGTCACCAACCGATGACAGCCTGCTGCGCTGCAGCGTCAGTGCCGCGCACAGCGAGGAGCAGATTGACCGGATCATCGATGCATTTTCAACCGTACAAAACACGGCGACGGCTGACTGATTTTCACCAGTGCCCCAACTACCTGTCATTGCAAAATCCCCCGTCATTGCGAGCGCAGCGCGGCAATCTCTGGCAGTCTGGCACCAGGCCAAAGAGATTGCCGCGCTGCGCCCAAAGAACCCCTGTGGGGTTCATTATGGGTACCTCACCCTTCGGGTCGAGGCATCGCAATGACGGATAAGTCAGGACACCTCGATTAATGGATAAACTGAACATCATCGGCAATGGCCCGCTGCACGGCGAAGTCACTATCTCCGGCGCCAAGAATGCAGCACTGCCCATCCTTGCCGCCACACTGCTGTGCCCGGAACCGTTTACCCTGCGTAATGTGCCTCACCTGCGCGATATCACCACCACGCTGGAACTGATGGGCCGGTTCGGGACCCGTATCGAGCTGGTCGATGACATGTCACTGGTCGCGGACAGCTCACAAATCACCAGTCTGCTGGCGCCCTATGACCTGGTGAAAACCATGCGCGCTTCCATACTGGTGCTTGGCCCGCTGCTGGCACGTTTTGGTGAAGCGGAAGTCTCGCTGCCCGGTGGCTGCGCTATTGGCTCGCGCCCGGTCAACCTGCACATACAGGGTCTGAAGGCCATGGGTGCAGAGATTGAAATCGAGGATGGCTACATCAAGGCGAAAGCCAGCCGCCTCAAAGGCACACCGTTCTTCTTCGATGTGGTATCGGTTACCGGCACCGAGAACCTGATGATGGCGGCCACCCTTGCCGAGGGCACCACAGTCCTCGAAAATGCTGCGCGTGAACCGGAAGTCAGTGACCTTGCCAACTGCCTCATGGCCATGGGCGCAAAAATCAGCGGTGCAGGCACGGACACTATTACCATCGAAGGCGTCGAGCGCCTGCAGGGTGGCAGCCACTGCATCACCGCCGACCGGATCGAGACCGGCACCTTCATGGTTGCCGCTGCCGCGACAGGCGGGAAAATCCACCTGCGCAGAACCGAACCCTCCTACCTCGATGCCGTGATTGAAAAACTGCGTGATGCCGGCGCGGAAATCACTTCGGATGGAAGCAGCATTGATATCGATATGCACGGCAAACAGCCACACGCGGTCAACCTGACGACCGCTCCCTACCCGGCTTTCCCTACCGATATGCAGGCGCAGTTCGTGGCGCTGAACAGCATTGCTGACGGCACCGCCACGGTAAAGGAAACTATTTTCGAAAACCGCTTCATGCACGTACAGGAACTGCAGCGCATGGGGGCCGATATCGAATTGCAGGGCAATACCGCCATCGTGCGCGGGATCGACAAACTACACGGTGCACCGGTCATGGCCACCGACCTGCGCGCCTCGGCCTGCCTGGTTATCGCCGGGCTTGCGGCTGATGGAGAGACACTGATCGACCGTATTTATCACCTCGACCGCGGTTACGAATGTATCGAGGAAAAACTGTCACAGCTCGGTGCAAAGATACAGCGTGTGCCAAACCACCCTGTCTCCTGACCCGGCAAAAAATTTCAACCAGAGGACATCACACCATGAAAGCCAGAGCCGCTGTCGCCTGGGGTCCCAACCAACCCCTGTCTGTCGAATACATCGATGTGGAAGGCCCGAAGCAAGGCGAGGTCCTGCTCAAGGTTATTGCCTCGGGTGTCTGCCATACTGATGCCTTCACCCTGTCAGGTGAGGACCCGGAGGCGGCCTTCCCCGCGGTACTGGGTCACGAGGGCGGCTGTGAAGTCGTGGAATGCGGCCCCGGCGTCAGGGACCTGAAACCCGGTGACCATGTCATTCCCCTCTATATTCCCGAGTGCGGGACTTGCGAGTACTGCCAGTCGACCAAGACCAACCTGTGCCAGTCCATTGCCTCGACAGTGTGGACCGGCTACATGCCCGATGGTACGCGGCGCTTCTCGCTGGATGGTAAGCCCATCTATCATTACATGGGCTGCTCGACCTTCTCCGAGTATACCGTGGTCCCGGAAATTGCCCTGGCAAAAATCAATCCCGCTGCCCCGCTGGACAAGGTCTGCCTGCTGGGCTGCGGCATCACCACCGGTATCGGCGCCGTACTCAACACGGCCAAAGTCGAACCCGGTTCGACCGTGGCCGTGTTTGGCCTCGGCGGCATCGGCCTGTCGTGTGTGCAGGGCGCCGTCATGGCAAAAGCAGAACGCATCATCGCTATCGATATGAACCCGGACAAGTTCGAGATGGCCAGGGCACTGGGGGCAACTGATTTCATTAACCCTGCAGAACTGGACGGCAGTGTCACCGAGGCAGTCGTTGAAATGACCAACGGCGGTGTGGACTACTCTTTCGAGTGTATCGGCAACGTCGAAGTGATGCGTGAGGCGCTGGAGTGCTGCCACATGGGCTGGGGTGTCTCGACCATCATCGGCGTGGCCGGCGCCGGACAGGAAATCCATACCCGTCCTTTCCAGCTGGTCACAGGACGCACCTGGAAAGGGACAGCCTTTGGCGGTGTAAAGGGCCGCAGCCAGCTGCCGGGTTACGTAGACCGCTACCTGGCCGGTGAAATCGAAGTCGACAAAATGGTAACCCACACCATGCCACTGGAAGACATCAACCGCGCTTTCGACCTGATGCACAGTGGCGAGAGTATCCGCTCTGTCATTATCTTCTGAGGCCATTGTCATGCAGCAGACAGAACACATCCGGGAATCCGGCGGCTGGCTGAACCGCTACACCCATGACTCGCAGAGCTGTCATTGTGAAATGACCTTCTCTGTCTACCTGCCACCTGCGGCGGAAACACGCAAGGTGCCCGCCGTGTACTTCCTGTCCGGGCTGACCTGTACCGATGACAACGTGCGTATCAAGGCCGGTGCACAGCGCTATGCAGCAGAACTCGGTATCGCCCTGATCATGCCAGACACCAGTCCGCGCGGGGAAGATGTGGCAGATGAGCCGGACCGCTACGACCTGGGACAGGGCGCCGGATTTTATATCAACGCAACCCGCGAGCCCTGGGCCAGTCACTACCGGATGTACGACTATGTGACACAGGAGCTTCCGGCACTGGTGGAAACGGAACTCCCCCTGATTGCCGGACTGAAATCTGTTACCGGGCACTCCATGGGTGGGCACGGTGCACTGATCTGCGCACTCAAAAACCCTGGCGCCTACCGCTCGGTATCGGCCTTTGCACCGATCTGTCATCCCGTCCGGTGCGGCTGGGGCGAGGGTTGCTTCAGCGCTTACCTTGGCGACGACCGGGAGGCCTGGAAGACCTGGGATGCCACCGAACTGGTCAAGGCCGGTGCGAAATCCCTCCCGTTACTCATCGATCAGGGAACCGGCGACGAGTTCCTCGCTGAGCAGTTATATCCACAGGCCCTGGTTGATGCCTGCCTGGCACGAGGTGACTTCCCCGTTACCTTGCGGATGCAGAAAGACTACGACCATAGCTACCATTTCATCGCCAGTTTTATCGGTGAGCACCTGGCATTTCATGCACAACACCTGCTGGCAAGCGGGTAGTTCCGGGGCAAAACCAATATGGTAATTGCATCCACGACATCAATTTTCCAGAAATACCGGAATAAAAATATGAGAATAAACCTCTTATAGCTGGGCCAGGCACACATTCATACCGGGAAACAAGCTGGAAAACGTATCTAGAATCTGCAAGTTACTTAATAAAATAAGGTTTATGCCGCCACACGCAGTGGAGGGTGGCCACACATGAGCCTTATTTTAAGCGTATCTGTTTTCATCAGGCTGATTGCCATGATCTGGGCGCTGCGCCTGTGGTACAGGATTCGTGACTGGCGCATCGGTTTTCTCGGGGCCATGGTCGCCCTGATGGCGCTCCGTCAAAGCCTCACCCTGTCCCGGAGAGGGATCAGCTGGCCACCGCAACTGACATCCGGTCTGGACGAAATGCCCGGCCTGGCTGTCAGTATTCTGGCCTTGCTGGCGATTATTTTTCTCGGCCGGATGATTTCTGATGAACGACGCCGTTCGAGTGAACTGATTGCCTCTAATCAGGAACTGGAACACCAGATCATCCGGCGCCACCAGGCCGAAGACCAGCTGCTTACCCTGTCACAGGCCATCGAACAAAGCCCCGAAAGCATATTCATTACCAACGCCAGGGCCGAAATTGAATACGTCAATGCGGCCTTTGTACGCCACACCGGCTACACCCCTCGCGAGGTGATTGGCAGCAACCCGCGTGTCCTGAAATCCGGCAAGACACCACCGGAAACCTACGCATCCCTGTGGAAGCGTCTGTCTGAAGGCAAGGCCTGGCAGGGGGAACTGTTCAACCGCGGCAAGGATGGCCGTGAATACATCGAGTGGTCAATCATCTCTCCCGTACGCAAAACCGGGGGAGAAATCAGTCACTATGTTGCCATTAACCAGGACATCACGGAAAAGAAACAGGCCGAGGCAAAAATCAATCACCTTGCCTACTATGATGCCCTCACTGACCTGCCCAACCGCACCCTGTTGATGGAACGACTGAACCAGACGCTGACCCTGTCGCGGCGTAACAAAAACAAGGCTGCGCTGTTCCTGATCAATATTGATCGCTTCAAGAATATTAACGATGCACGTGGCCATATGCTGGGTGATGCACTGCTGCAGTCTCTTGGCCAACGTCTGACAGAAATGCTGCATGAAGGCGATACCGTGGCGCGCCTGGCGTCGGATGAATTCGCCATTCTCGTTCCGGAACTGGGCAATCAGCTCGAGCAAGCCAGTCATCGCGCCCTCACCTTGTCGGAAAAAGTGCTGAATGCCATACGGCAACCTGTCCCGATCGATAACGAAGCTATCTATGTCACCGCAAGCCTGGGCATCACCCTTTACCCGGAAGCCCCGGACGATAATGCCGGTACGATTTTGCGCCGTGCCGACACCGCACTGCACCGGGCCAAGGAAGGCGGCAGGAACCAGGTCGCTTTCTTTGAAACCAACATGAGCGAGTCAGCAGAACAACGTTTCCACATCGAACGTGAGCTGCGCCATGCTGTGAACAACGGGGAGTTGCGCCTTTTTATACAACCCCAGGTCGACCGGTACGGCAAGCTGGTCGGTGCCGAAGCCCTGGTCCGCTGGCAACATCCCGAACGCGGCCTGCTCCCGCCCGGGGTTTTCATTCCCGTTGCCGAGGAATCCGACCTGATTATCGATGTGGGTGGCTGGGTACTTTCCGAAGCCCTGCAACTGATGGCGAAAGGCGATATGGCCGGGCACCCGTTTCACCTGGCGGTAAACCTGAGCCCGCGCCAGTTCCGGCAGGCTTCCTTTGTGCCCTGGTTGAAGAATCTGCTTGGCTCGACCGGCGCGGACCCCAACCACCTGACCCTGGAAGTTACTGAAGGGCTGGTGATCGAAAATATCAACGAGGTCG
>JALVCM010000183.1 GCA_027010005.1 Thiohalobacter sp. | reverse complement strand
AAATTCGGGATGTCGGGGGTCAGGGTGTTGTTCATTATCAGGTTCTCCGGTTATCTCGTCATTGCGAGCGCAGCGAAGCAATCTCTTGAATCTGCTGCCAGCCTGACCGAGATTGCCGCGCTGCGCTCGCAATGACGAGTACAGCGGAAATACGTTGAGGGTTTTCCTGGTGTGTCACCCGGAAGCAGGTTTCAGTGAGCGATTGACCTCGACCAGATCATCACGCGACAGGATGCCGGTTGCGCGCTTCAGGCGCAGCTGGTCCACCACATACTGTGAGCGTGCACGCGCATAGTTGAGTCGTGCCAGGTAGTGTTCACGCTGTGCGTTCAGTACATCAACGATGGTCCGGGTGCCGACTTCGAAGCCGGCCTCTTCCGCTTCCACGGCGACACGGGTGGATTCCAGTGATTCACTCAGGGCACGGACCTGCGCGATGTCGGTGCGGATACCACGCCAGGCATTGCGTGTCGCCAGCTCGGCGGCGCGTACGGCCTCCTGCAGGCGCTGGGTGGCTTCCTCGAACTGGCTGCGTGCCTGGCGGGTGCGTGAGCTGACGGCACCACCCTCGTAGAGCGGTATGTTGAGCTGGATACCGATTTCACTGTCCTGCCGCTTGATGGGTGCGATACCGCCAAAGTTTACGTCCTGATAGCGTGCACTTGCGTTGAGGTCGAGTGTCGGCAGGTGCCCGGCACGCTGACGACGCATTTCCTGTCTGGCGGCTTCACTGGCGGCCTGTGCCGACAGGACCTGCAGGTTCTGCTGTTTTGCCTGGGCAATCCAGTGCTCGGGCGAGTCGGGATCGGGGCGAACCAGTTTCAGGTCTTCGCGCAGCAGGGCAAGCTTGTCGAAATATTCCCCGGTCAGTTCACGCAGGGCGTCACGGCTGCCTTCCAGTTCACTGACAGCACGGATTTCCTGGCTGACGGCAATATCGTAACGTGCCTGCGCCGCCTTGACGTCGGTAATGGCAATCAGCCCCACGTCAAAACGCTGTTTGGCCTGGTCGAGTTGACGGCCTATGGCGCTTTTTTCCGCCTGCGCAAAATCCAGGTTGTCCTGGGCATCGAGCACGGCAAAATAACGCTCCGCCACATCGACCATGAGTTTTTGTTGTGCCGCGGCATAGTCGGCTTCGGCAGCGGCGATGGTGCTGTCCGCCTGTTGCAGGGCAATCCAGCGGTCGTAGCGGAACAGTGGCTGGACCAGGTTGATGCTGGCCAGCTTGTCGGTGCTGTAGGTGGCGTCCTGTGAGGGGTCGATATTCTTGAAGCGCGAGCGATTCAGGGAGGCGCCGGCGTTCAGGTTCGGCAGCAGGCCCGCGAAAGCCTGTGGGCGGTTTTCCCGGCTGGCTTCCAGGCTTGCCGCTGCCGCTGCCAGGGTGGGGTTGTTGCGTGCCGCGATTTCATAGACGGCCATCAGGTCGGCAGCGTTGGCGAAACTGCCGGTCAGCAGGAGAACAACGGATAGCAATAATGTTTTCATTGGCACTCAGTAAGTCGGCATCTGGTGGTCGACATCTTTTGCCCAGGCAGCGACGCCGCCGGACAGGTTGATGACATTGCTGAAACCTTCACTTTCCAGGAAGCGACAGACCACGCGGCTGCGGATACCGTGGTGGCAGATGACGATAATTTCGTCATCGTTGTTCAGCGTATGAATGTGGTCGCCGATCTGGCGCATGGGGACCAGGGTGGAACCCTCGATACATGCCCTGTCGAATTCCCAGGGCTCGCGGACGTCGAGCAGCAGTGGCTTGCCCGTTGTGCCGCACAGGTAGTCATTCAGTTCACGGGCACTGAATTCACGCATATTCAGAACCGGAATGCCTCCGGTTGCGGGGCATTGATGAGTGGTGGAATAGAAATTTCGAACAGGCTTTCCTGGTTCCATTCCTGCTCGCCGGTGCGGGTGATGAGTAATGCCTGCATGACCGGCGGCTTGCCGACAATGACAAACAGGCGACCGCCCGGGTTGAGCCGTTCGTGGAAGCCATGGTGCAGCACAGGTAACGAGCCGGTCACGGCAATGGCGTCATAATGTTGTGGCGTATCCAGCCCGTTGGCAGCATCGGTGTTCTCGAACGTAACATGGTCGATCCCGTGTTGCGCGAGTTTACTGTCGGCTTGCTCGATGAAGTCAGCAAAAAATTCCACGGAATGTACGCTGCCGGCCAGCTTTGCCAGGCAGGCAGTGAGGTAGCCGCTACCGGTGCCGATTTCCAGCACGCTGTCGGTCGGTTTCAGCAACAGGCTTTGCAGCAACCGGCCTTCCAGCTTGGGTGGCATCATCACCTGCGCGTGTGCCAGTGGAATGCTGATGTCGGAGAAGGCCAGTGCATGATAGCGCTGTGGCACAAAATCCTCGCGCGGGGTGTTGGCGAGTGTTTCAAGTACCTGATCGTCAAGCACATCCCAGGGGCGGATTTGCTGTTCGATCATATTGAAGCGGGCTTCTTCCAGATTCAGTGCATTCATCAGGGTTATTTCCTCTGTCGGCGCACAAAGGGTACTGGCGTGCGGGTGTGCTTGCAATAGTTCTGCCCTTTAGCTACTTTGTTCGCGCAGCTAGGGGTGCTCCTGCGTCAACGGGGCTGAGAAACACCCTTCGAACCTGAACCGGTTAATGCCAGCGCAGGGAAGCTGAATTCTGCAATCAGCCTTTCCCCGCGTACCATCACCACCCGAGAGAGGGAAACGTCCATGAGCGCCATTCCGGAAGAATTTGTCCAGAAAACCACTGAACTTTCCGGGGAAGTGACCCGACCGTTTCCCGGCTCACGAAAAATTTACGTGGAAGGTTCGCGCCCGGATATCCGCGTGGGCATGCGCGAGATCGAACAGGCCGAGACGGCCGCCAGTTTTGGTGCAGAGGAAAACCCGCCCATTACGGTGTACGACACGTCCGGTCCCTACACCGACCCGCAGGTAAAAATTAACCTGTTGGAAGGCCTGCCACCACTGCGTGCCGGCTGGATCGAGGCGCGTGGCGACAGTGAATGCCTGGACGGTCCCAGCTCTGAATTCGGGCGTCAGCGCAGCAGTGACCCGGAACTGGCCAGACTGCGCTTCGAACACATC
This sequence comes from Thiohalobacter sp., assembly GCA_027010005.1. Lineage (GTDB taxonomy): Bacteria > Pseudomonadota > Gammaproteobacteria > DSM-19610 > DSM-19610 > Thiogranum. Next base: position 574 of record JALVCM010000183.1, on the reverse strand, counting down.
AGTAAACCGCGTCGTGCCAAAGCTGGCGCCAACGTCTCGCAAATGCACTATGCACGCCAGGGTGTTATTACTCCGGAGATGGAGTACGTCGCCATCCGCGAGAACCTGCGGCTGGACATGCTGAAAGACAGTGGCCTGCTGCGCCAGCACAAGGGACAGAGTTTTGGTGCCAACGTGCCTGAGCGTGTTACCCCTGAATTCGTGCGCGATGAAATTGCCCGTGGCCGTGCCATTATCCCCGCCAACATCAACCACCCGGAACTGGAACCCATGATTATCGGCCGTAATTTCCTGGTGAAGGTCAATACCAATATCGGCAATTCGGTCGTGACCTCATCGATTGCCGAGGAAGTCGAGAAAATGGTGTGGTCGACGCGCTGGGGCGGTGACACGGTCATGGACCTGTCGACCGGCAAGAACATCCATGAAACGCGCGAATGGATCCTGCGCAACTCACCGGTGCCGGTCGGCACGGTACCGATTTACCAGGCACTGGAAAAAGTCGACGGCAAGGCCGAAGACCTGACCTGGGAATTGTTCCGCGACACACTCATTGAGCAGGCCGAACAAGGTG
>JALVCM010000182.1 GCA_027010005.1 Thiohalobacter sp. | reverse complement strand
GTTTTCCAGCAGTTCACCCAGCTCACGCCCCATGTTGTTGAAATTGCGGGTGAGTTCGACCAGCTCTCTGGGGCCGGTTTCCGGCAGGGGGGCGGGGACTTCGCCGCGTTTGATCACGGAGGTGGCCGCGGACAGGCGCGCGAGTGGGGCGGTAAGTCGCCGCACCAGCAACAGCGATGTCAACAGGATGACGGCAGCACCGGCCAGGATGACCAGCAGTACAGCCAGTGGCGGACTGGCACCAATGCGTGATCGTGGGAAACAGACCCGGATGAGTTGCTCACCCATGCGCGTATCTGCACAGTACCATGTACCATCCTGGTATTGCGTAGTGACAGTAACAGGTTCGCCCGTGCGTTCGGTCAGTTCATTCTCAATGAAATGAAGGTAAGGCAAGGGGTTGAGTTTCGCTGGCAATTCGCCCTCTGCGATGCCGACTTTGAGTTCATATTCCTCCAGAAGATGGCGTTCGAAGATGGGCCGTGTGGTTTCCGGGAGTTCAACCCAGGTCTGGGCGGACAGCACCATCAGGGCAGCCAGGTCTTCTGCCGCCTGCCTTGCAACCGGGACCAGGATGAAGGCGATAACGACCACAACCGAGAACAGCAGAAATACGGCAAAAGCTACGGCGAGGGTAGTACCTGTGCGAGCGAACAGCGTGCGAGGACTGTTCATGAATGGTCTGCAGGCGTAGTTTTTGGGCCTGGTGTGAAACGGTAACCTTCTCCCCAGACTGTCTGGATGTAGACCGGGGCTGTGGGGTCTGCCTCGATCTTGCGGCGCAGGCGGGTGATGCGGACATCGATACTGCGATCATAGGGTGAGCGTTCGAAGCCCTTTAATATATCGATCAGACGGTCACGACTCAGCACCTGGTTCGGGTGCTGGACAAAAATACGCAGCAGTGAGAATTCACCATTGGTGAGGGAGACTTTTTCCCCCTGTCGGGTCAGCTCACCACGGCCAGTGTTCAATTGAAACGGTCCGAATCTGTATGTCTGCCCGCCCGTTGGAGATGCTTCAGTGGTTGTTGCAGGTCGGCGCAGCACGGCACGGATGCGGGCCAGTAGTTCACGCGGATTGAACGGCTTTGGAAGGTAATCATCGGCACCGACTTCCAGACCGACAATGCGATCCACTTCCTCGCCCCGGGCAGATAGCATGATGATCGGCATACCGTGGCTGCTGCGCAGGCGTTTTGCGATGCTGAGGCCGTCTTCACCCGGCAGCATGAGGTCGAGAATAATCAGGTCAGGGGTATTTTTCGCCAGAAACAGGTCCATTTCTGCGCCGTTTTCCACGCCATCGACCACGTAGCCCTGCTCGGACAGGTATTGCCCCAATAATTCGATGAGCTCCGGGTCATCGTCGACAACAAGTATGTGTAACCGGTCAGTGTCCATGCGGCACAAGCCTAGCAGAAGTGACCGGTTTGCGTTACAGCTGCGTAGAACGCAGCACTGGGTGGTTTACTCACTCCATATCGGGTCGATATTCACCCAGCATTGCCAGATGATTCAGGCGTGCGCGTTCCAGCAGTGCCTTCTGTGCGGCGGTGATATTTTCCGCTTTACCCTTCCAGGCATGCAGTGCCGTCTGTTGCAGGGCACGGCCGTAGGAAATACTCAGCCGCCAGGGGGCATCGGCACCTTGCTGGTTCAGTACATTCAGGTTGGCGGTGGCTTCTTCCGGCCCCTGTCCACCGGACAGGAAGTTGATGCTCGGAACAGCAGCCGGTACGGTACGCCGCAGCACCCTGAGTGTGGCTGCAGCGACCTCGTCCGGTTCGGCACGACGACAGTCCTTGCCAGGCAGTACCATGTTGGGTTTCAGGATCATAAGCTCCAGTGCCACGTGGTGACGGTGCAGGGCGTGGAATACGGCATGTTGCACGGCTTCCGTGACCTGTGCATGACGATCGATATCGTGATGACCATCCATCAGGACTTCCGGCTCGACTATCGGCACCAGTCCCTCGGCCTGACACACAGCCGCATAGCGCGCGAGCATTTCGGCATTGGCCTCGATACCGTGCTGTGTGGGTGCGTGTTTATCGATAGCGTAGACCTCGCGCCACTTGGCAAACCGGGCACCCTGTGCTTTATAGGTTTTGAGGCGGTCGGCCAGGCCGTCGAGTCCCTGCGTGACAAGGTCGCCGGGTGACAGCGCCAACGGGACCTTGCCCTTGTCTACCTTGATGCCGGGGACAATTTTCTGTGCCCAGGCAGCCTCCGGAATAGTTTTTCCATCCGGTGTCTCCTGCCCCAGGGTTTCCTCAAACAAAATAATACCGCTGATATAGTCGCCCAGGCCTTCGGTGGTCACCAGCAGGCTGCGCCAGGCACGCCGGGTCTCTTCGGTGGACTCGACATTGATGGCCTTGAAACGTTTGGCAATCGTTGGTGAACTTTCATCGGCAGCGAGGATACCACGGCCTTTTTGTACCATGTCATGAATGGTGGCTTCGAGTTCGGTTTGATGTTCCATGTCGTAATCTCCTGTTCGGGGTGTTGAAACCGGTGTTAACTGCCCTGGCTATTCCACTGCCGGCCAGTGCTGATGCATGAGTACGGCGATGGCTGCCGAGGCCAGGCGTGCCGCCGGCGGGTCGGAGCGAGATGGCAGCATGATGGGGACCCTGGCGCCAATAACAATACCGGCAAGTATTGCACCGGCCAGGTATTCCAGATCCTTGGCGAGGATGTTGCCGGCGTCGAGGTCGGGTGCAAGCAGAATATCCGCCTCGCCCGCAACGTCGCTGACAATGTGCTTGGTATTCGCCGCATCACGTGAAATGGCGTTATCGAAAGCCAGTGGACCGTCTACCACGGCGTGCCGGATCTGGCCGCGTTCGGCCATCTTGCTCAGGCAGGCGGCATCGATGGTGGAAGGTATGGCAGGCTTGACGACTTCTACAGAGGACAGGGCGGCAACTTTCGGCTGATCGACACCCAGTAACCTCGCCAGGTGTACAGCATTCTGTACGATATCTGCCTTTTCCATGAGCCCCGGGGTAATATTGATTGCCGCATCGGTAATAAAAAGCAGTTTTTTGTATGCCGGCAGATCAGCTACAAAAACATGGCTGACACGCTGGCCACTGCGCAGTGTTTTAAGTACCGGGTGCATCAATGTGTCGGTATGAATCCAGCCCTTGGCGAGCGCATCGGCCTCGCCACGTGTGACCAGCTCGACACCGAGTGCAGCAGCTTCCGCCTCGCTGCTGACCGGGTGAATATCGCGTTCATCCGGCGGTGGGCATTGCAGGGTTTCACAAATCTGCCGGATACGTGCGGGCTGGCCTATGAGGATCGGGTCAATCAGCCCTTTTTCGCGTGCCTCCAGCATGCCTTCCAGTACATGGGTTTCACCGGCATCGACAACGGCTGTTCTCAGTGGCGGGAGGGCCTCGGCCTGTTCGATAAAGCGTTTCAGCCGCGCACCGGTCGAGGGGCTCTGTTCAGGCGTGCTCACGGGTTTCTTCCTGTTCGAGAATGCGTTTGTTGCGGATAGCCATGTGGCTATCGAAATCATACAGGTGTGGCGCGCCGGTCTTCAGTTCATAGGCCAGAATCTGTGCCGGGGTCATGTGTTCGAGGTGCATGATAATGGCACGCAGAGAGTTGCCGTGTGCAGACACCACTACGTGTTTACCCTGT
>JALVCM010000181.1 GCA_027010005.1 Thiohalobacter sp. | reverse complement strand
AATCTCTGGAAGAATCCACCAGGCAATGGAGTGTCCGGTACACGTAAAGGAGTACGTGATGAAAAAACAGCCCACCGTATACCTTCTGACTAACAAGCCAGGCGGCACCTTGTACACAGGCGTCACCAGTGATTTGCCCAGGCGCATGTGGCAGCACAGAAACAAGGCTATGAAGGGATTCAGCGCCAGATACAATTTGAACAGGCTGGTTTACTTTGAGTTCCTTATGGCAATTACCACAATTCCAGTATATCTTTGTAGTGAGCTTGGGGGACACCGAAAAACGGTGGCTTTGAGTCACTTTAGCGTGCAAGCGGTAGCCCCAGTCACCAAGCGGCGACCTTCAAGATGTGAACTTCGTGGGCCGTCATTTTTTGTACGTTAAAAAGGTAAAAGTCCACGGTTGCTTATAGAGCATGTAGTCTGGAGGTATATAGCAGTGCCAAAAATGGAATGGGACGCGTCATTCAGCGTCAATGATGATGAAATCGACGCTCAACACAAAACATGGATCGGAACACTAAACACACTGCATGATTCGATGATCAGTGATGAAGTCGAAGATACTGGAAAAGTGATTGCCGCTTCTCTGGAAGCGATGATTAGTTACACCAGGTTCCATTTCAAGTTTGAAGAAGAATATATGCGAAAGATCAACTATCCTGACTTGGCAGAACATTTGAAGTTGCATGAAAACTTTATTGCCAGGATATGTAACTACGATAATGATATGCGAAATGGGAACGTGGTATTAGGCACTAGAACCATAAAAATTATGCAAGAATGGCTTACAGAGCACATACTGATTGAAGATAAAAAATATGCGTTGTTTGCTTCCCGGGAGGAACATTGAAATAGTCCAGCTTACAATCACACACTCGGTGCTGGTACAGCCGACTTTTGCTTGTATGATAAGGGTCGACCGGGCGTATGTGGCAGCACAAGAACAAGGTTATGAAGGGATTCAGCGCCAGATACAATTTGAACAGGCTGGTTTACTTTACCCGCCCAAATTGTATGGATACCCGTCCATTCACCTTGTCGTCCCTGCCGGAACGCGTGCTAAACTGCGCGGCTGAAGTTTACGGGACAGGAACAATAATCATGAGTCAGCAATCATTTCATCCGCCGGTGCGGACCCTGATGGGCCCCGGCCCTTCCGACGTTAACCCGCGTATTCTCGAAGCCATGTCACGCCCGACTATCGGCCACCTCGATCCGTTGTTTGTCGCGCTGATGGATGACATGAAGGAACTGCTGCGCTACGCCTTCCAGACCGAACACGACCTGACCATGCCGGTCTCTGCACCGGGCTCGGCCGGGATGGAAACCTGTTTCGTCAACCTGGTAGAACCGGGTGAGAAGGTACTGGTTTGCCAGAACGGTGTGTTCGGTGGACGGATGAAAGAAAATGTCGAGCGCTGCGGTGCAACGCCGGTCATGGTGGAAGACGAATGGGGCAAGCCGGTTGACCCGGACAAGGTCGAGGATGCGCTGAAAGCCAATCCGGAAATCCGTCTTGTCGCTTTTGTCCATGCCGAGACATCGACGGGTGCACTTTCCGATGCAAAAACACTGGCTGAAATTGCCCACCGCCATGACTGCCTGATTATTGCGGACTGTGTCACGTCACTGGGCGGTTCGCCGCTGAAGGTGTCGGAGTGGGGGCTGGATGCGGTGTATTCCGGCACACAGAAATGCCTGTCGTGTACACCGGGTCTGTCGCCGGTGACATTCAGCGATGCAGCCGTTGAGCGTATCAAGAGTCGCAAGACCAAAGTACAGAGCTGGTTTATGGACCTGAACCTGGTGCTGGGTTACTGGGGTGGTGGCGCGAAGCGTGCATACCACCACACGGCACCTGTCAATGCACTGTATGGTCTGCACGAAGCGCTGCTTATCCTGAAAGAGGAAGGTATCGAGAATGCCTGTCAGCGTCACCAGCACAATCATAATGCCTTGCGTGCCGGTATCGAGGCGATGGGGCTGTCGTTTGTGGTCGACGCGTCGTGCCGCCTGCCGCAACTGAATTCAGTCACGATACCGGATAGCGTGGATGAAGCGGCGGTCAGGTCACGCCTGCTGAATGAATACAACCTCGAGATCGGTGCCGGCCTTGGCCCGCTGGCAGGGAAGATCTGGCGTATTGGCCTGATGGGGTTTGCCAGCAACCAGACGAATGTACTGTTGTGCCTGGGCGCACTGGACGCAGTACTGACCGACATGAAGGCGCCGATCGAGTCTGGTGTAGCTGTCGAGGCAGCAATGAAAGTATTTGCTGCCGGCTAGGTTTGCAAGATCCTGTCATTGCGAGCGCAGCGAAGCAATCTCTTTGGCCTGGTGCCAGACTGATAGAGATTGCTTCGCTGCGCTCGCAATGACGAGGTAAGAACAGGGGCCATAAAAAAGCCCGCCTCCTTTTACAGGAGGCGGGCTTTTTGTTGTGGGCTTACGGGTTAGTGCTGCCGCTATTCTGTTGCGGCAGGCTTGTCTTCGCTGGCAGGAGTGTCTGTGGTATCTGCCGGGGCGTTGTCCTCACTGGCCTTTTCTTCGGTGTCGGGTGCGACCGGTACCGGTGTGGGGGCAGGTGCGACAGCAATTTCAACAATCTCGATATCAGCCTTTCCACGCAGGTCCTTGATGTAATCCTGTACGCGTTGATTGCGCACCATCATTTCCAGCTGCGGTTTGACCTGCTCAAAGGGCGGGGGTGACGGGGCACGGGTATCTTCCAGCAGGATGATGTGCCAGCCGAACTGGGTCTTGACCGGTTCCTTTGTGTAGGTTCCTTTTTCCATACCGACCACGGCGTCGCTGAAGGGTTTGACCATCGACTTGGGTGCGAACCAGCCCAGGTCGCCACCGCTCTTGCCGGAAGGGCCAGTGGAATGCTTCTTTGCCAGTTCGGCAAAGTCTGCGCCCTTGTCGAGTTCGGCGATCAGCTTCTCGGCGGTTTCCTTGTCCTTGACCAGGATATGGCGTGCCTTGTACTCGTTACCGGTCTGAACCTTTTCATCGTACAGGGCCTTGAGCTCTTCGTCGGTGATCGGGTTGCTGGCCAGTTGTTTCTGGAATGCTGCGGCAGCAACAACGGCGCGACGCTGCAGGTCGATCTGGGTCTGAACCTCGGGTGACTTGTCGACACCCTGTGCCAGACCGTCCTGGCGCACCAGTTCCAGGCTGATGATTTCCTCGAGCACGGCTTTCTTGTCAGCCGGGCTGCCGGGTGAGCGGCGCTGGCGCTGTTCCATGTAAAGGTTCACCGTATTTTCAGTAATCGGGGTACCGTTCACGGTGGCCAGTACCTTGCTGGTATCGGTGGAGGCAGCAGGCGCTGTGGCAGCCTTGTCAGTGGTGTTGTTATCGGTCGGTTTCTGGCAGGCCGTCAGTGTACCGGCAAGTGCCAGCGCAAGTGTCAGGTAACGAAGTTTCATGGTTTCTTCCTTGTCGTGTTTTATTTCAGGATGTGGTTTCAGACGGGGTTGACGCCTTGATACTGAGGGCGTGGATTTCTGTATGCATAATGTCATCGACAGCGTCATAGACAAGACGGTGACGCTGTATCAGTGATTTGCCTTTAAAAGCATCCGAGACAATGTCAACATCAAAGTGACCGGCGCCACCGGCGCTGGCGTGGCCGGCATGCCTGTGGCTTTCGTC
>JALVCM010000180.1 GCA_027010005.1 Thiohalobacter sp. | reverse complement strand
CAGGCGCGGGCGCATCTGCAGGGCTTCATTCAGGCCGTCGGTGGCGTAGACACCGGCCAGTAGCCCACTCAGGGGCCAGGGGGCACGGACTTTCCGGATCAGGGGTATACCGGCATTACCGGCCTCTTCCGCCACGCTCACGCGGGTATCGACCAGCGACAGGGTGCCCTGTGAAATGTCGGCCAGTGTGTCGGCCACGGCATCGCTACCATCAACACACACGGCTTCCAGGTAAAAGCCCAGCGCAGTTTCCACGGCACGTTCCCAGCCGCTGTCCACGTCGAGTTGCTTGGCCAGACGCGGGGCATCATTCAGACCCTGCGCTTCCAGCCAGTGTTTGATCTCGCCTTCGTTCTCACCCAGCGCGGCCTGCTGCAGGGCCTGCAGTGACGACAGGCGGCCACGGATGTCCTGCTCCTCCCCCTGCGCCTGGTTGAGCTCACGCTGCTGGGTGCGGGTGCTCTCACGCAGATCGTCGATACGGGTGCGCAGGGCCTCGAGCTGCTCCTGCAGGGCCGTCGCGACCTGCTGACGTTCGCCCGCCTGCTTTTCCAGTTCGGCAATTTCTGTTTCCAGCGCAGCGCTGTCGAGCTGCTTCTGTTCCTGCTCGACACGTTCGCGACGCTGCATCAGCTGGTTGAGGTGGCGCTCCAGATGATCGATACGGGTGCGTTCAACCTGTGCGGTCTGGGTAATTTCGTTGGCGCGGACGTTGAAGGCATCCCATTCGCCCTGCCATTCCTGCATGGCCTTCTCGGCAGCCTCGCGTCTGGCGCGCGACGCATCGGCACGGGCACGCGCCTGCTCACGGGCCGGGGTGTTCTCGGCCAGCTCTCTGGCCAGCTGTTCCAGCCGCTGCCCGTCGACCTTGATATGCGCCTGCACTTCGTTCCACGCCTGCTCGGTTTTCTCCAGCTCTTCCTGCTGGGTCTGGCGGGTTTCCTTGCCGTGCTGGATGGCCTGCTCGATACGCGCCACTTCGGCGCCCAGTTCGTAGAAGCGGCCCTGCACTTCATTGAAGCTGTCGGTGGCCTCGACGTGTGCCTCGCGGCCCTTTTCCAGGTCGGCCTCGACGGCACGCAGTTCCGCCATGACGGCTTCCAGCGCGGTCTCGTTTTCCTGGATACGCTTGCGGCGGTCGGCGCTTTCCTCGTGCAGCGCCTGGTAGCGCAAGGTTAGCAATTCAGCCTTGACCCGACGTTCCTGCTCGCGCAATTCCTTGAACCGTTCGGCGCTGCGCGCCTGGCGTTTCAGCTTTTCAAGTTGTTTCTCAATTTCCTCACGTAAGTCATCAAGGCGAGAGAGGTTTTCTTTCGTATGCTTGATACGGTTCTCGGTCTCGCGGCGACGTTCCTTATATTTGGATATGCCAGCGGCTTCTTCCAGGAAGGTGCGCAGGTCTTCCGGCCTGGCCTCGATCAGGCGTGAGATCATGCCCTGCTCGATGATCGAATAGCTGCGCGGACCAAGACCGGTGCCAAGGAAAATGTCGGTGATGTCACGGCGGCGGCAACGGGTACCGTTGAGGAAGTACGCCGACTGCCCGTCACGGGTGACCTGGCGGCGCAGGGAAATCTCGTTATAGTTGGCGTACTGGCCGCCCAGTCCACCGTCCGAGTTGTCGAACACCAGCTCGACCGATGCCTGGGCCACCGGCTTGCGCGCTGTCGAGCCGTTGAAGATGACATCGGCCATGGAATCGCCGCGCAGGTGCTTGGCAGAGCTCTCGCCCATGACCCAGCGCACCGCGTCGATGACGTTGGATTTACCGCACCCGTTCGGCCCCACCACGCCCGTCAGCTCGGACGGAAAATGCACGGTAGTTGGGTCGACGAAAGATTTGAAACCGGAGAGTTTAAGCTTGCTCAATCGCATTGCCGAACTGTACCGATACAGGCTAGTTCTGACAAGGTTGACATGGCCACTTCTGTCATTGCGAGCGCAACGCGGCAATCTCTCTCAGTCTGGCACCCGCTCAAACAGATTGCCACGCTGCGCTCACAATGACGGGGATCTGGATACCCCGGATTTCGTGCTGTTTCGACATACCAAACCCAACCCACTGTTCCCCTGAAACTTGTGTTGTTTGAGCCTGATCCTGTATCTTGCGCGCATGTCCACGAAGCCCAGCAAAGAACTCGAAACGTTCGACAACCCGCACCCGCAACGCGACTACACCATCCGTATTCGCATGCCGGAATTCACCTGCCTGTGCCCCAAGACCGGGCAGCCGGATTTTGCCGAACTGGAGCTGGAATACGTGCCGCACGAGTACTGTGTGGAACTGAAATCACTGAAGATGTATATCTGGTCGTTCCGCGACGAGGGCGCTTTCCACGAGGACGTCACCAACCAGATCCTCGACAAGCTGGTATCCGTCTGCAACCCGCGCTTCATGCGCCTGACGGCTGAATTCAACGTACGCGGCGGGGTTTACACCACCATCGTCGCCGAACACCGCGACCCGGCCTGGAAAGCCCCGGAGCCGGTCGAGCTGCCCTGAGCCTCATGACCGTCCGGCAGGCCTTCATCGGGATTGATGTTGGCACTTCCGGGATACGCGCCTGTGCGATCGATGCGCATGAGGCGGTACTCGCCTCGGCAACCACCCCACTGCCCGCACCACAGCGTGATGGCACCGACGTACAGCAGGACCCGGCGATCTGGTGGCAGGCACTGTGCGATACGCTGGATCGGCTGGCAGCTTCCCTGCGTGATACACAGGTTGCGCGCATCGCGCTCGACGGCACCTCATCAACGCTGCTGCTGTGCAAACCGGACGGCACGCCACTCACGCCCGCACTGATGTACAACGATGCACGTGCTGCCAGTGCAGCAGAACGGATCGCCTGCGTGGCCCCGAAAGACAGCGCCGCCCGCGGTACCAGCGCCAGTCTCGCCAAGTACCTGTTCCTGCGAGCACAACTCGATGACGCTGAATCCACCCACGCCCTGCCGCGGCACCAGGCGGACTGGCTGTGCGGAAAGCTCACCGGGCAATTCCACTGCAGCGACGAGAACAATGCCCTGAAACTCGGCTACGATCCCGTTGCCCGGCACTGGCCCGAATGGCTGGACGAACTGGGGATCGACAGGTCAGCCCTGCCGGAAGTCGTCGCACCGGGCACCCCGATCGGCCCCCTGTCAGATTCACTGGTGGCACGCTGGAACTGGCCCGGTGCACAGCTGGTGGCTGGCACCACCGACAGCACCGCCGGCTTCCTCGCCACAGGGGCAACCCGTACCGGCACCGGTGTCACCTCGCTGGGCAGCACGCTGGTGATCAAGGTGTTGTCCGATCAGCCGGTGTTCAACGCCAGCCATGGCATCTACAGCCACCGCCTTGGAGAGCGCTGGCTGACAGGCGGCGCCTCGAATGCCGGCGCCGCCGTGCTGAAACAGTTCTTCGGCAACTGCGACATCCACCGCTACAGCCGCCTGCTCGACCCGGACCACCTGACCGGTCTGGACTACTACCCGCTACCTGCCCCAGGCGAGCGCTTCCCGGTTGCCGACCCGGCACTGGCGCCACGACTGACGCCCCGTCCATCCTCAGACCGTGTGTTTTTTCAGGCTATTCTGGAAGGACTGGCAAAGATCGAGGCTGAGGGCTACCGACTGCTGCACGCCTGTGGCGCACCCACACTGGCCAGGGTATTGACCGTGGGTGGTGGAGCAGAGAACAAACGCTGGGAAATTCTGCGCGCCAGGAAGCTGGGAGTTCCCGTGTTACAGGCAACACACAGCGAAGCGGCATTTGGGGCGGCCAGACTGGCGCGGGGTTTGACGGTTTGATACAGGCAGAGAGGGGTGGCACCCCTCCCTGCCTGAACCTTACTTAGGTGTGGCCGTACAATTCTTGGTCACACTTTCAGTGTCGACAGTTACAAAGATAAACCCGCAGGAAACGTCGTATGTCGAATTGGAGTTCCCGAATACGATATAGGTGCCTGCTGTCACGTCAACGCTGTAGAAGCCATTCTGGTCGGTAAACGGTGTTTCCGAGAAACCGAAGTTATCGGCCACCTGTACAGCAATACCGGAGACTGGCTGTCCATTCGGATCCGAGACGGTTCCCGACAGGGTCGGCCCGGTCCAGGTGGCAGTACAGTTCTTGGTGATATCTTCGCCATTTACCCCAACGAAAATGAACCCACAGGAAACGGAATATTCGGCCGTGGAAGACCCGAATACAATATAGGTCCCGTTCGGCACAAGAGCACTATAGAAACCGTTTGCATCGCTTCTCACGTACGTACTGAGCCCGAAGTTGTCAGCAACCTGGATCCGTATGCCCTGCACCGGTGCACCGTTCGGTTTCGCCACCGTACCAGAGATGGTATGACATGCCTTCTCATTCAGATTTTTAATCTGGTTGATTCCGGCCGTGTAAACCTGACGACATCCTCCAGGCCAGACCACGTTAACCGATGTGATCTGATCATGATCGCCGAGACCGAACAAGAGTGGCATTGCTTTACTGGAACCATGTCCGCCACCGACGCCCACCTCGCGAACCTGTGTCCTGGTATCTGTACCATTGGTGGTGACAATGGCCACCCTTGCACCGAGGCCCCGGTGATTCGGGTTCAGACCAACCAGGTTGAACTCAACCCAGTTATTGGACGTTACCGTGTCATTCCGGAACAAATTGACCGCGCCATACTGGCCATGTACCACCACGTCCATATCACCGTCGTTATCATAATCGGCGGCAGCTATACCCAGGCCGGCATCAATACTTTCCAGGCCCGCCTGCTGCAACAGGTCCCTGGTAAACGTGCCGTCTCCATTATTCTCATAAAAGACATTGGGCTGACCACCGGGTGGCGAGAACCCGGCATTGGTGTTACCCCGATACAGGTCCAGGTAACCGTCATTATCAGCATCGAGGAATGTGGCGCCCCAGCCTTTGCCGTTACCTGGCAAACTGCTGGCTGTGAAGGTGCCGTCACCATTATTGGCGCTTAAAATCCCGTCACCAAACTGGGGCATGGAATAGTCCAGATCGCCATCGTTATTGTAATCCCCCACCGCAATACCCATGCCGGTAAACAACCCGTCAAACAGACCGATTTCGACCGCAGTAAACTGTGGCACGCCCTGTCCATTTACACCATCATTCCTGTACACCTTGGGTTGCGGGAATGTACCAACCAGGGTGTCATTGACCTCCAGGATATCCAGGTCGCCATCCCCGTCGTAATCGGTCATGGGATTATCGAAGGTGCATCCCGCATCGGCCAGACCGGCTTCTATAGTTTTGTCGGTAAATGTCCCATTGCCGTTATTAAGGTAAAAAACCGGTATCGGACAGGTAACTACGGGGCTTGTCTGAATGAACCACTTGCCAATAAAAAGATCCAGATCTCCATCGCCATCCACATCACCAAATGATGCCGCACCAGCCTGGCCAGCCTGGCTGTGGGTCAGGCCGGCTGCTGTCGATACATTCTCGAAAGTTCCGTCCCCCTTGTTTCGGAATAATGTATTGGTGCCGAAACCGACAACCAGAAGATCATCGAAGCCGTCACCGTCGTAGTCTCCCGCCGAGACCGCCAGACCACCTCCACCGGTAACACCCGCCGCAGCGGCTACATCGGTGAAAGTCCCGTCACCGTTGTTCCTGTACAGGCGATTGGGTGCCGAGCCAGCCGGAATATACAGGTCTTGCCAGCCATCATTGTCATAATCGATCCACCCTATGCCGGCTGCCATACCGTTGGTTTCTACCTGGGCATTTATACCGGCCGCAGCACTGACTTCGGTATAGGATGGTAGTGTTGCTGAAACAGGAGAAGAGATCACAGATAACAGTACACATCCAGCGATCCAGCTTTTAATACGAAACGAGTTTTTTCTTTGTGAATGTCGCATTTCCTACCTCCTTGTTATTCCTTGGTTTCAATGCTGTCCATGCCTTCAGAACCTTACAGTCAGACCGACATGTTTTCCTTGCACGAGTCCTTCGACAGGACAACACTTGTATTACGACACAAATACACCCGACCCCGGGCTGAGGGACTACAAGATACAGAAGGGAACTGCTGAACTACTACGGTTTCTTTAGACCGCTAGGCAACAGAATACGCCAGTAGATCTGAAAATCAAATCTGCCAGAAGTCGGGATCCGGCAATGCCAGTAATAATGTTCTTTTTCGTGAACGGTGGCTTATCCAGCCTGTAACTTACTCTCACGCACCCACATTACCGTGGCTCCCGCAACCGCCGCCGGCATGACAATAAAGTTCACTACCGGAATCATGGTGCACAACATCACCAGCCCGCCGAAACTCCATGCCAGCAAGGGACGCTTGCGCAACCGCGCGCGCTGGTCTGCAAAAAACAGCCGGTGATTACCCATCGGGTAATCGATGTACTGGACCGTCATCATCCATGCGCCGAACAGAACCCACAGCACCGTCGCCGGTACATTCAGCAGTGGAATCCACAACATGATAAACAGCGGGATGGCTCGCAGCAGGTAGTACAACAGCTTGCGCAGTTCTGAAAAGATCGCCGGTAATATGTCGCGCACCACGTCACGCCAGTTCGACTCGAAGGTCTTGCCGGTCAGGTGGGCTTCCACGGCTTCGGCCAGCAAGCCGTTGAATGGCGCACCGATGATATTGGCAACCACCGAAAAACTGTAGAAAATCACCACCAGGCTGGTGGTCCAGAACAGCGGCACAATAAAAAAGCTCAGCCAGTGTAACCACGATGGCAGGCGTGACAGCAGCCACTGGGTTGTACCGTCGACCCAGCTGTAGGCCCAGGCGATGAGACCGCCGAACAGCAGCAGGTTGATGAGCAGCGGAATGATCACAAAACGACGTAATTTCGGGCGCGTCAACAGGGCAGCACCTTGCAGCAGGTAACGCGGGCCGTTGAGGATGTCTTTCAATGTTCCTCCAGGTACTTCGCAATACGTTCTACACCAAGTATCAGATTGTCCATATCAGTTGTATAGGCAAAACGCACATGCTGTTTTGCTTTCCAGTCACCGAAATCGATACCGGGGGTAACAGCAACACCGGCCTGCTCCAGGAGATCCTGTGTAAAGGTGAAGCTGTTATCGGTCAGGCTTTCACAACCGGCGTAGAGGTAGAAGGCACCTTCCGGCTGCACAGGAATGTCGAAGCCCAGTGTGGTCAGGGCCGGCAGCAGGTAATCACGGCGCCGCTGAAATTCTTGCCGGCGTGATTCAATGATGGCCTGCGCATCATCCTCCCAGGCGGCCAGTGCCGCGTACTGGGCCAGTGTCGGCGCAGCAAGAAACAGGTTTTGCGCCAGCGCATCGAGTGCTTCGATGTGGGCGTCGGGCGCCACCAGCCAGCCGAGACGCCAACCAGTCATACCCTGAAACTTGGAAAAACTGTTGATCACGAAAATATCGTCGCCCAGCGCCAGTGCGGAACGGGGGCGCTCGCCGTAGGTCAGGCCCTGGTAGATTTCATCGACAATGAGGCTGCCGTCACGTGCACGCACGGCCTTGTACAGGGCTTCCAGCCGCTCCGGCGCGATCACGCTGCCAGTCGGATTGGACGGGCTGGCGATCAGGGCACAGCAGGTGTTGTCGGTCCAGTATTTTTCAATGCCCGCGACGTCGAGCTGGTAATGCTGTTCGGCGCCAACCGGCACGCGTACCGGCCGGGCGTCGAACAGGCGTACGAAATTACTATTACAGGGATAACCCGGATCGGTCATCAGCACCTCGCTGCCGGGATCGACCAGCAGGGCCAGCAGCAGTTGCAGGGCGCCAGAGGCGCCGGGTGTAACGAGAATGCGGCGCGGGTCGATGTCCAGCCCGTCGTGCTCCCGGTAGTCACGGGCTATGGCCTCGCGCAGTTCGCGCAGACCCACAGCAGGTGTGTAATGTGTACGGCCTTCCTGCAGGGCGCGGATGCCGGCATCGATAATGGGTTGCGGAGTGGAGAAATCCGGTTCACCGATCTCCATGTGTACGATGCTGCGCCCCTGCGCTTCCAGCTCGCGCGCCCGGGCGAGCAACGCCATGACATGAAACGGCGTGATGGATTCAATACGCCGTGCGGTCACTCAGCTGGCCCCGTCCCGGCTCGCTGCATGCAGCTTGCGGAGACATTCGACGTCGACACAGGGTTTTTCGCATTGCATGCCGGAAAGCACGGTCATGGGTGCCTCCGGTTCACCGAGTGTATCCACCACCAGCGCCGCCCCGGTGAAATCGTGGTCACGGGTATACTCATTGGTCGTGATAACGGTTTCCAGGCCGGCGTCGCGTGCGGAACGCAGGCCGTTAGCAGAATCTTCCAGCGCCAGGCATTCATCCGGGCTCACGTCCATGGCCTGCATGGCGTAATGATAGATATCCGGCGCGGGTTTCTTGGCCGGCACCACGGCCCCGGCAGCAATCACATCAAACCAGTCGAGCGCCTCGGGTGAAATACTGTGCTGCAACAGGGCCGTCACATTGGCCGGCGTGGTAGTGGTGGCAATACCCAGGCGCAGCCCCGCTGCACGTGCTTCCTCTATCAGGCGCAGTACACCGGGGCGCAGCGGCAGTTCACCGGCCGCCATGGTGCGGGTGTAGATATCAGTCTTGGCGGCGTGCAGGCCGGCCACATATTCATCAAGGTTCCGCGGTGGCTCGAAGTCCGGAAGGTAGGTTGCCAGGTAGTATTTGATGCGCTCCTTGCCACCGGTGACCCCCAGCAACTCACCATACAGGGCCTGTGACCAGTCCCAGTCCAGGCCTGCCTGCCGGAACGCCTTGTTAAAGGACTGGCGATGGATCTCCTCAGTATCCGCCAGTGTCCCGTCGACATCGAACAGCAAGGTTGTTAACCCACTCATAAAATTTTTCCTGCCCGTCAAATCTGTCTAGCCTACCGCACTGGTGAAACCCGCAACAAGCCTCTATGACCCGACACTTTTAACCGATTCATGCTTGACTCTGTGGATGCACAGCCGGAAACTACGCCACTTGGTTAGCCGGGGGGCATAAAGCTTGCCACGGTTACAGATTTCTGATATAGAGCACCGCTTGTTTTAATTTGGAGAAGTTGCATGGCTGCCAAGAAGAAGGCTGCGAAGGCGAAAGCGAAGAAAAAGGCTGTAGCAAAGAAAAAAGCCGTCACGAAAAAGAAAGTCGCTGCAAAAAAGGCACCGGCGAAGAAAAAAGTGCCAGCAAAGAAAAAAGCGGTCGCGAAAAAAGCCGCGGCAAAGAAAAAAACCGCCAGCAAGAAAGCTGTAACGAAAAAAGCCCCGGCAAAGAAAAAAGCCGCAGCGAAGAAAGCACCGGCCAAAAAGGCCACCACCAAAAAAGTGGCCGCCAAAAAAGTGGCTGCAAAGAAAACGACTGCAAAAGCCCCGGTTGCAACCAGTACGCCGAGAACCAGGGCGCCAAAGAAAAAATCAGCGCACAAACCTGCGCCCGCACCGCTGTCCGCCAATGCCGGGCCGGTACCCGGTATCGCGCCCTACATTGAAAAGAAGGGCGAGGAATACATGAGTGAAGGCCAGGTCGCGCACTTCCGCAAGATCCTCAATGCCTGGAAACACGACCTGATGGAAGAAGTGGATCGTACCGTCCATCACATGCAGGATGAAGCGGCCAACTTCCCCGACCCGAACGACCGCGCGACCCAGGAATCCGAATTCAGCATGGAACTGCGTGCGCGTGATCGCGAGCGCAAACTGATCAAGAAGATCGACGAGGCGCTGATGAACCTCGAAAACGATGAATACGGTTATTGTGAAGCCTGCGGTATCGAGATCGGTATCCGCCGTCTCGAGGCACGCCCGACCGCCACACTTTGCATCGACTGCAAAACTCTGGACGAAATCCGGGAAAAACAACGCGGCTAGCGGCCCCGGACATCACACCTCAAAAAAACCGGCTGCAAGCCGGTTTTTTATTGCGTACTGGCGCTGACAAGCCGCGGCCCGGACAAGTACTATCCCGGGTATGTCGGATACACCTTACATCGGCCGCTTTGCACCCTCGCCCACCGGCCCGCTGCACTTTGGCTCACTGGTTGCTGCACTGGGCAGTTATCTCGATGCCCGTGCACAGGGCGGACGCTGGCTGGTGCGCATGGAAGACCTCGACCCACCAAGAGAGATGCCCGATGCGGCCGACGATATTCTGCGCACGCTGGAAGACTTTGCACTGCATTACGACGGTGAGGTCATGTACCAGAGCCAGCGCCACGCGGCCTACCAGGCGGCACTGGAGACACTGACCGGGCAGGGCCTTGCCTACCCCTGTGCCTGCACCCGCCGGGAGATACGCGAGGCCGGCCTGCCCGGCAGCATCTACCCGGGCACCTGCCGCAACGGCCTGCCGGATGGCCGCGCGGCACGTTCGATACGTACCCGCGTCGACGACAGCGTGATCCACTTCAGTGACCGCCTGCAGGGCCCTGTCGAGGAACACCTGGCGAGCCGGGTCGGTGATTTTATCCTGCGCCGTGCCGACGGCCTGTATGCGTACCAGCTTGCCGTGGTGGTCGATGATGCTGAACAGGGCATCACCGATATCGTGCGCGGTGCTGACCTGCTGGATTCCACCTGCCGCCAGATCTGGCTGCAACACAGGCTTGACCGGCCAACACCTGCTTACCTGCACCTGCCGGTTGCAGTAAAAGCGGATGGCACCAAGCTCAGCAAGCAGACATTTGCCGCCCCGCTCGACCGCAGACAGCCAACAACACAACTGGTACGTGCGATGCGTTTCCTGGGGCACCCGGTGCCCACCGAACTGGAGCAGGTATCACCAACCGAATTTCTGGAATGGGCCACGGGGACATGGTACACCGGCCTGCTGCCGCGGGCAGCGGCCATAGAAGCCGGTTGAAGCAGAGAGAAGATTATCCGTACAATGACAAAAAGAACCTTCCGTTCCAGTTTTTCCGGGAAGTGGTCATGAAGTTTGTCAGGCTTGTTTTAACGTTTTGCAGTGTACTGCTGGCCACCGGTCTGCCTTATGCCTCTGCGGACGCCCCCCTCCTGCTGGGCGTACATCCCTACAAGACAGCCTCAAGACTGCTCACCGCTTTCACACCCCTGGCGGACTACCTGTCGAAAGAACTCGAAAGACGTGTGGAAATCCGTATCAGTCCGGATTACCAGTCGCATATCCAGGCCATCGGTGAAGACCGTCTCGATATCGCCTACCTGGGGCCGGCTTCGTATATTTCATTGACGGAAAACTATGGCAAAAAACCCCTGCTGGCAAAACAGGTGGTGCACGGGAAGGCCGCATTTCGTGGCACGATCATCACCCGCAACGACAACAGCCTGCGCACACTCGCCGAACTGAAGGGAAAACGCTTTGCCTTCGGCGACCCGGCATCGACCATGAGCAGCCTGCTGCCGCGCTACATGCTGTTAAAGGCCGGCGTCACACTCGACGACCTGGCGGCCTACCGCTTTCTCGGATCACACGATAATGTGGCGCTGGGTGTACTCTCCGGTGATTTCGATGCAGGGGGCGTTAAAGAGGCTGTGTATAAAAAATACCGCCCCAAAGGGATAAAGCTTGTTACTTACACACCGGAAATTGCAGAACACCTGTTCGTTACCAGCAAGCACATGAAGCGTGGCATGATCAGGCATATACGCCACCTGCTGTTTAATCTCGACAAGTCGGCTGACGGGCGTAGTGTCATGCAGGCGATCAAGCCCGGCATGACAGCCATGATTCAGGTCAAGGACAGTGACTACCAGACACTACGGGATATCCTGCGCACCCTGAAACGCGCTGACAGGAATCCCGGGTGACCGAAGAACTGTCCAGAACACGACGCTCGATTGTCGGACTTGTCGCTGTTCTCGGCGTCTTCATGATCATTGCCGACCTGCTGATCATTTCACAGATATACCAGCGTAATATTACCCAGCTGGAAACCTCTGTGCAGAACGAGGCCAGTATCTTCGCCAACCTGGTTTCAGAGAACCTGAACCGTGGTGACTACAGTTCTGTCGAAAGCGCTGCCCTCAACTGGGGCTCCCGCAGTACTCATATCAGCAGCATCGATATCGTGACGGCCAACGGCTTCGAGCTGGGCAGTTACAGAAAGTCCGAACACCCGGCGCACTGGAAACAGTTCAGCCAGACCATTCACTACGGCAACAATGCCTCTGCAACCATTCACCTGACTGTCGATACCTCTCATATCCGCCGCTATGTTCTGAACCTGTTCAGCCAGTTAATTGCCTTTTCCCTGCTGCTCATTGTTTTGCTCGGCTATTTCCTGCGACGCGTTGCCCTGCGTCCCCTGAACGAAGAAATCGAGGAACACCTGCGCACCGAGGAACAACTGGAAAAAAGCGCGCACGGGCTGAAACTGGCCAAAAATGAACTCGAAGCCTACAGCTACACGCTGGCACACGACCTGCGTACACCGCTCAGGGCCATTATCAGTTTTACACAGATTATAAAAGAGGATTGTTCAGACAAGCTCAACGAGGAAGACCTCGACCATCTGAGCCGTATCCACCACGCCGGCCAGCATATGAGTGCGCTGATCGACGACCTGATACAGCTGTCACGCATTTCACAGGCCACGGTGAAACCTGCCGACTGTGATGTCAGCGCCATCGCGGCGACCCTGCTCGAACAACACCGGCAGGCGGACCCGGATCGTGAGATTACCTGCCGGGTCCAGCCCGGCATGCGGGTTTTCGGAGACCCGAAGCTGATCGAGCAGCTGCTG
>JALVCM010000179.1 GCA_027010005.1 Thiohalobacter sp. | reverse complement strand
AGCGCAGATTGCGCGTCTGGTCCATAGTGTCTACCCAGTTCAGCAATTGTGCACCGGGAATATGCCCACCACGTGCTGCAAGCTTTTTCTCGCCGCTGAATTCCTGCGGCGTACGGCTGTCCAGCGCTACAAAGTCCGCATCACCCAGGCGGGTAAGGATATATTCGGCATCCGCAACAGGTCCGTCCTGGTAAAACACAGGGTAATAGCCTTTACCAGGCTGGACATTCTCACGATTCACCGGGAAGCCTTCACTGACCCAGCTCACCAGCCCACCATTCAGCAGCGAGAAGTGTTTGTGGCCGATACAGTCCAGTGTCCACAGCAGGCGACTCGCCCAGCCACCCCCTTCATCGTCATAAGCCAGCACGTGGGTGTCCGGGCTGATGCCGCTGGCTTCCAGCAGTTGCTGAAGGTCTCCGGCGTGTGGCAACAGTCCCATGACAGGTTTTTCCACGCGCACGAATTGGGGACCCTGTAGATAGATGGCGCCGGGGACATGAAACTCGGCGTAGCGTTCCGGTTTGGAAATGTGTACCACGACCAGCTTGTCGTGGCCGAGTGTGGCCTCGAGTTGTTCCGGTTCTGTGATGAGGGGGAGGACAGGATGACTCATGCCTGCCTATTATACTCTCTGACGGGCCTGGTGTGTTTTATGCCGAGACCGTGTGAAGCCCGTCTGTTCTCTGTGTTCAGACTGAGGCCGGGTCTGATAGTAGTTCTACCCAGTGTACGACCTCGATATCAGTACCGGATTGCAACTGTAACAGGCAGCCGATATTGGCTGTGGCAATGATTTCCGGGTGCTTTTCCTGCAAGGCATCAAGCTTGTTACGCGCAAGCTGTTTTGACAGTGCCGGTTGCAGGATGGAATAGGTACCGGCTGAGCCGCAGCACAGATGTTTGTCGCGTACCGGGGTCAGGATGTAACCGGCACGGGTGAGGATGTCCTCGACAACGCCATCGAGTTGCTGCGCGTGTTGCAACGAGCAGGGGGAGTGAAAGGCAATACGGCGTCCTTTTGCCGGCTTCAGGTTGTCGAGGTTCTCGTCACGAAGCACCTCGCCGAGGTCGCGTGTCATGTCTGCCAGGCGTCTGGCACGTTGTGCGTAAACCGGGTCACTGGCAAGTAGCGTTGCATAGTCTTTCAGCATGGGTGTGCAGCCGGTTGCAGTGCTGACAACCGCTTCAGCGCCCTGCTCGATGGCTGGCCACCAGGCATCGATGTTCCGGCGTGCACTTTGCCGTGCGCGTTGTGTATCACCCAGGTGAAAGTGCAGGGCACCACAACAGCCACTGCCGGATACCGTGTCGAGTTTGATCCCCAGTCTGTCGAACAGCCGGATGGCAAAGTTATTGATGTGGGGGGCTGCGGCGGGTTGTACACAACCGTCCAGCAGCAACATTCTGCGTCGGTGTTTGCCCGGCTGGAAGGACGGCAACCTGCGAAGTGGCGGGATATATTTTTTCAGTGTGTGTGGCAGAAGCGGGCGTACCAGGCGTGCCAGTGACAACAGGGGTTTGATACGTGCAGTTTCGGAAAACACAAACTGGATCAGCCGGCGTTGCAGACGTTTCACAGGGGGGCGAGGTACCTGCTGTTCCACCAGCTCGCGCCCGATATCCAGCAGCTTGTGGTACTCGACGCCGGACGGGCAGGTGGTTTCACAGGCACGGCAGGTCAGGCAACGGTCCAGGTGTTGTTGCAGACTGCGGGTGGCAGGTCCGCCTTCCAGTACCTGCTTGATCTGGTAGATACGGCCGCGCGGGCCATCCAGTTCATCACCAAGCAATTGATAGGTCGGGCAGGTGGCATTGCAGAAACCGCAATGCACACAACTGCGGATCACCTGGTTGGCCGTTTTCCCGAGCGGTGTGGCAAGCAGTTCTGCGCTGAGTCTTGTCTGCATGATCAGAGCTCGGCGTACAGCCGGCCGGGATTCAGAATACCGGCCGGGTCCATGGCGTGTTTGATGCGTTGTTGCAGTTTCAGTAACAGGGCGGGCAGTGGGTGGAAAACCTCGACATCCTTCGGAGCATTACGGAACAGGGTGGCATGTCCGCCGACACTGGCAACCAGGCGGCGAACCTGTCCGGAGTCCTGGTCAGTGTACAGCCAGCGCTGCGCACCACCCCAGTCAATGAACCAGTCACCGTCGAGTGCAAGTGGCGGGGTTGCCGGTGGCAGTGATAGCCGCCACAACGGGTCGGGCCGGTTGAAGAACGGGTGCTGCTGGTCACGTAACCTGTTCCACCAGTCGGGCAGTGTTTCCAGCAGGCCGTCACCGAGCCGGTGTTGTGCATGACGCAGGCTGTCCTCGTAGCCGGACAGGCGCAGGTAGAGGTGATCGTCGTACCAGCAGGCGGCGGACACCGGCAGCGGACGGCCACTCCAGTCGGCGAAACGCCGCAGTGCTTCGGCCTGGTCGCAGACCTGTTTCAGGGTGTATTCACAGTCCGGGCGTGGCAGCACTTTGAGTGACACCTCGGTGATCAGCCCCAGCGTGCCGAGTGATCCGGCCATGAGCCGGGAGACATCGTAACCGGCAACGTTTTTCATAACCTGCCCACCGAAGTGCAGGGCCTCACCCTTGCCATTGATGACCCGGGTTCCCAGCACAGAGTCACGTACTGCACCACGATACGGCCGTCTCGGACCGGACAATCCGGCAGCAACAGTCCCCCCCAGCGTGGTGTTTGCACTGAAGTGCGGT
Source organism: Thiohalobacter sp. (assembly GCA_027010005.1). GTDB lineage: Bacteria > Pseudomonadota > Gammaproteobacteria > DSM-19610 > DSM-19610 > Thiogranum. The sequence continues at coordinate 10,009 of JALVCM010000179.1, read as the reverse complement.
GGCTCGAAAGCGAGCATCTGGCCATGGTCGGCCAGCAGGTTTTCAATTTCATGCAACGGTGTACCGCTACGCGCCTGGATGACCAGTTCGGAGGGTTCGTAGCCGAGTATGCCGCGGTGGGTCGTGGTATCGAGTGGTGTGGTGTCGCCAGTCTGACGGCGTCCGTAGAAAGGCTTGCTGCCGCCACCGGTAATGGCCAGTGGCATCTGTCTGTCCGCCGCATCACGGATCTGCGCACAGAACTGTTCGGTCAGGTCAGCGTCGGCCACGGTCAGAAACGTTCCAGTTCCGGGAACGACAGTTCACCATGATGGACATGCATGCGTCCGAACTCGGCACAACGCGCCAGTGTCGGGACTGCCTTGCCGGGGTTGAGCAGGCCATCGGCGTCGAAGGCCTTTTTCAGGGCGTGGAACTGTTGCAGTTCGGCCGCGTTGAACTGGACACACATCTGGTTGATTTTCTCCATACCGACACCGTGCTCGCCGGTGATGGTGCCGCCCACGGCAATACACAGTTCGAGGATACGTGCCCCGAATGCCTCGGTACGTTCCAGCTCGCCGGGCTTGTTGGCATCGTAGAGAATCAGCGGGTGCAGGTTGCCGTCCCCGGCATGGAAGACATTGGCCACGGGCAGGCCGTATTCCTCGGACCATTGCGCGATGGTCGACAGCACCTTGCCGAGGTGCTTGCGCGGGATGGTGCCGTCCATGCAGTAATAATCAGGTGACAGGCGACCGACAGCGGGGAAGGCGGCCTTGCGCCCGGCCCAGAAGCGCAGTCGTTCGGCCTCATCGCGGGCGTGGCGGACTTCGCTGGCACCGCTCTGCTGCAAAAGCTGCGTGACCTTGTTGATCTGCGCCTCGACTTCGCGCTGTTCGCCATCGACTTCGCAAAGCAGGATCGCGGCAGCATCGGTCGGGTAGCCGGCATGCACAAAATCCTCGGCAGCACGCACTGCCAGTGTATCCATCAGTTCCAGGCCGGCGGGTAAAATACCCTGTGAGATAATATCGGCAACCGCCTGGCCGGCCGCTGCAACCGAGTCGAAAGCCGCCAGTACCACCTGTGCCTGTTCCGGTGCAGGCAGTAACCGGACAGTGACTTCAACAATCACACCAAGCAGGCCTTCCGAACCGGTCAGCAGCGCCAGCAGGTCGTAGCCGGGGCTGTCCAGTGCAGGGCAGCCGAGGGTGAGCAGCTCGCCTTCGATGGTGATCAGTTTCAGTTCAGCGATGTTGTGCACGGTCAGCCCGTACTTCAGGCAGTGCACGCCGCCGGCATTCTCGGCCACGTTGCCACCGATGGAGCAGGCAATCTGTGAGGACGGGTCGGGCGCATAGTACAGGCCGTGCTCTGCAACGGCCTGCGTGATCGCCAGGTTACGTACACCGGGCTGGACGCGCGCCAGCCGGTTGCTGTAGTCGATGTCGAGAATCCGGTTGAACTTTGCCAGGCTCAGCAGCACCCCGTGATCGAGCGGCAGTGCGCCGCCACTCAGGCCGGTTCCTGCACCCCGCGCCACCACGGGTACCTTGTGCGCATGGCAATGGCGAAGAATGGTTGCTACCTGCTCGAGGGTTTCCGGTAGCAGCACCAGCCAGGGCAGTTGCCGGTAAGCCGACAGGCCGTCGCATTCGTAGGGCCGCAGCTCGGCTTCGTCTTTCAGGATGCAGCGGGCCGGCAGGTCATGCAGTCCGGCAACAAAGGCGTCACGATCCACGATAGCCGGTCGTCAGGTAATGACAGTCGGCGCATCGCGCCCGGTATGGTGACGAATCTGTGCGATATCGTCGGCAATACGGATCAGGTCAGCCAGAGCATCCTGTGCATCCAGCGACTGTTTTGCGATGTCCCCTTCATAGCGTTCCAGGTAGACACGCAGTGTTGCCCCTTCGGTACCTGTGCCGGACAGCCGGAAGACAATGCGGGAGCCTTCGGTGAAACCGATACGGATACCCTGGTGTTCGCTGACCGAGTGATCGATCGGGTCGGTGTAGGAAAAATCATCACAGAAGGCGACTTCGAAGTCACCATAACGTTTGCCGTTCAGGCTGCTGTTGAGTTTACGCAGCTTGTCCATCAGCTCACCCGCACCGTCAGCACTGACGCCTTCGTAGTCGTGGCGCGAATAATAGTTGCGGCCAAAGCTGGCCCAGTGCCGGGTAATGATGTCACGTACCGACAGCTTGCGCACGGCGAGCAGGTTGAGCCAGAACAGTACGGCCCACAGGCCATCCTTCTCGCGAACATGATTTGAGCCGGTGCCGAAACTCTCTTCACCGCACAGGGTGACGCGGCCGGCATCCAGCAGGTTGCCGAAAAATTTCCAGCCGGTCGGGGTTTCAAACAGCTCGATCCCGAGCCGTTCCGCGACGCGGTCTGCGGCCTGTGACGTCGGCATCGAGCGGGCAATACCGGCAAGCCCCTGTTTATAGCCGGGCGTCAGGTGTGCATTGGCGGCCAGTACTGCGAGACTGTCGCTGGGGGTGATGAAACACTGGTGTCCGAGAATCATGTTGCGGTCACCGTCGCCGTCGGATGCCGCGCCGAAATCCGGGCCGTTGCCGGCAAACATGATGTCGACCAGTTGTTTCGCATACACCAGGTTGGGGTCGGGGTGCCCACCGCCAAAATCTTCTTTCGGTTCCACGTTGATCAGGGCATCCGGTGTGACGCCAAGCCGGTGTTCGAGAATTTCTTTTGCATAAGGCCCGGTGATGGCGTGCATGGCGTCAAAGCACAGGTGGAACAGGCCGGAGTTGATCAGCGCATGGATGCAGTCAAAGTCAAACAGTTCCTGCATCAGGTCGGCGTAGTCGGTGACCGGATCGATGATCTCAACCAGCATGTCACCCAGGCGGGTTTCGCCGGTCACATCCAGGTCGATATCCTGTGTATCCAGCGTCCGGTACTGCGAGAGGGTCCGGCTCCTGGCATAGATGGCATCGGTGATTTTCTCCGCTGCCGGGCCGCCATTGGCGGTGTTGTACTTGATGCCGAAGTCGCCCTCAGGACCGGCCGGGTTATGGCTGGCGGAAAGAATGATGCCGCCAAAGGCCTGGTACTTGCGGATGACACAGGAAGCCGCCGGCGTGGACAGCAGGCCGCCGCGTCCCACCAGTACCTTGCCAAAACCGTTTGCCGCGGCCATGCGCAGAATGACCTGTGCGGCGTGCCGGTTATAAAAGCGCCCGTCACCACCCAGTACCAGTGTCGCACCGGTAAAATCTTCCAGGCTGTCGAAGATGGACTGGACGAAGTTTTCAAGATACCCCGTTTGCTGAAACACGCTGACCTTTTTACGCAGGCCGGACGTGCCGGGTTTCTGATCGGGGAAAGGTGTTGTCTTTTTAACGATAGCGTTCACGTTGTTATTAACCTTGTCGGTAAGCGGTAGCGTGTTTTTGTGTATCTGTCAATGGTTCGTGCGCGTCAAGGAAACCCTGCCTGCGCCGATGTATTTCCTGAATAAATCTAAACAAGTCAATGATCGAAGGAGCATTCTACTATGCTAACATGCGGCTATGCGGTATTCAGGTAAACAGCTTGTTCATCCCGGTGTGCGCGCCCGCGATCTGCCCGCACTCATGGAGCTGTACGAGCTGAATTATATTCAGCTGCGCCAGTTGATCCCCGAGGTCGACCTGGTGCCGGACCAGGTGGTATCCAGGGCCAGAGGCGCACTGGATCTGTACCTGACAGTGCGCGAGCGTTGCCGGTATACCACCACGCTGCACCTCAGTTATCACTTTGAAGGTGAGCAAGGCCATATCCTGGCCCCGGATATCGTGGTACGCATGTATCATGATGCCCAGGTTGCCGAAGTCATTTCGCGCAGCAGGGGGCGGGGCCGGAATGCTACCGGTTTTGACCGTTTTCACCACGATTATCCCATTGAGGCCCGCTGGCGGGTCAACCGCTTCCTGCAAAAATGGCTGGGCTTCTGCCTGCGCCATGGACACAGCTTCTCCCCGGCCCGCGAGCAATTTGACCAGGCGCTGCAAACCCTTGAAACCGATAGGATTGAGAGCCTCGAATCCTGATCTCCAGGGTCTGAATCCAGGTAATACTTGACTAAATTGCTGGGTTTATTTATGTTGGCCACTGTTTTCAGCATTCGCCACAGGTTTTCCCATGAGACTTTCCACCAAGGGCCGTTACGCCGTCACAGCGATGATGGATATCGCGATTCATGACCCGGAAGGGCCGGTTACACTGGCAGACATTTCCCATTGTCAGAGCATCTCCCTGTCGTACCTGGAACAGTTGTTTGCCAAGCTGCGCAAGCAAAGCCTGGTGCGTGGTGTGCGGGGTCCCGGCGGCGGCTACCGCCTGGCGCGCCCGGCAAATGAAATCACTATTGCTGAAATCATCGCAGCGGTCGACGAAAAGGTCGATTCGACCTGCGGTGGCGAGAGTCACTGCAGTGAGCAGCAGACCTGCCTGACACATGAGTTATGGTGCGGGTTGTCGAAAAAAATCTATTCTTTCCTCGACAGCATCACGCTGGAGAGTTTTCTGAGCCGTCCCTCTGTGCAGGAAGTCATCCGCCGCCAGGCCACTTCGGCAAGCGGCAGTGGGGGACAGAAAGTCGACCCGCCAGTCCCGGCCACCTGAAAAATCTACTGAATGCCCGGAAGTGAGAAGTGGGTCCTGTCCACTGCATGACCCGTTCACAGAAATCTTTCTTTTCTCCTCTCATACTGCAACCGTCAAATAGCGTTGTACCCAAAGGACCAGGAGAAAGACCATGTTGCAGTATATTTTGTTAGTGATTGCCGCCGTTACCGTCCTTGCCGGACCCTCACTGGAGTCCCTGGCAAGTGCCGGTCAGTCGATGGACTATGTGGTGGCCATTGGTGTGGCCCTGATGCTCAAACCCTGGCTGTCAGGCCACCTGGAATAATATCCCGGTGAACCACGGGTAAACTGTCATTGCGAGCGTAGCGAAGCAATCTTCCGAATGTTGCTGCCAGGCCAAAGAGATTGCTTCGCTACGTTCGCAATGACATGTACTTCATTATTGAGTTAGCAGGCTTTTAGCCACGTCAGGATCCGGTTGTTGGCCGGCATTTCATAATCTTTCTTCAGTTTCAGCCCGGCCGTTTCGGCCAGCGCGTTTAATACCTCGAAGTCCCTTATTCCGCTCAGCGGGTCACGCTGTTTCAGCCATAGATCAAAACGCGCATTGCTCTCACTGGTATAGCACCCGTTATAATTGAACGGGCCATAGAGACAGAAAACACCATCAGGTTCCAGTACTTTCCCCACACCGGAGAACAGGCATTCCACCTGTGGCCAGGAAATAATGTGTACGGTGTTGGCACTGAATACGGCGTCGTACTGTGTTTCTGGCCAGGGGTCCTTGCACACGTCGAGACTGACAGGTGGTAATACATTGGACGGCGCAGTTTCATCGGCCAGCCAGGCATGAATCCCTTCGTGCATGGCCGGCACTTCACTGGTCTGCCAGGCCAGTTCAGGGAATTCACCGGCAAGATACACAGCGTGCTGGCCGGTGCCACTGCCGATTTCGAGAAGGCGTCGGCATTGTGCTATTTCCCGCTTCAAAACCTCGAGGATGGGGCGCCGGTTCTGGTCGCAGGATTCAGAATAGGGTTTCATGGTTGTTGTGCTTTAATTCAGTATGATCCACACGGGGACAGGTGTCATTGTCGGGAGTGTCAGGATACCTGATACTTCGCAGTGATGTTTCGCTGTCTGGATTCAGTGCTGCCGGTATCGGCCGAAACACTGCTGAGAGCAGAAGACATAAGCAAGCGAAATCATGAGTGAGACAGAAGCACCGGTACGACGCAAAACTGCGGACCCGAAAAGCCTGAACGGGTGGATCAGCCGCCTGGGGGACTCCGGCATGCCGGTTTTTGCCCACACCGCCGGGGATATTTCCCGGGTATCGGACAGTAAGGACAGCAGTGCGGCTGAACTGGCACGCGTGGTACTGCAGGATGCCGCGATGACGGCAAAGTTACTGCGCGTGGCAAACAGCCCGGTATTTAACCCGGTGGGCAAAAGTATAAGTACTGTCAGCCGCGCCGTCGTGGTGCTGGGGTTCCAGGAAGTCCGCAGTATTTGCCTGTCGATTGCAGTTGTTGAATCCATGCTCAAGGGGAAGCAGAAACAGCATGTGGTCGAAGAGATGGCGCGGGCTTTCCACGCGGCCGTGCAGGCACGTGCCTTTGCCCGCAAACGCAAGGACAGTTCCCCGGAGGAGGTGTTTATTGCCACACTGTTGTACCGTCTGGGTGATATGGCCTTCTGGGCCTTTTCCGGTGAGGTGGGTGAAGTGCTGGACCACGAGCTCAAACAAAATTCGGGGGAGGATGCCGAAAAGGTTCAGAAAAAGGTGCTGGGTTTCCCTTTGCGTGAACTGACACTGGGTCTCAGCCGTGAATGGAAACTGGGTAGTTTGCTGGAAGCGTCACTGGAGGGGAAAAGTGACCGCAATCCACGTGCCGGTAATGTCGACCTCGGTTACCAGCTTGCCGTGGCGGCCGAAAAGGGCTGGAAAGACCCCGGTGTCACGCAACTTGTCGAGCGTATTGCGGAGAATCTTTACCTGCCGGTCGAGGAAGTCCGCAGCCTGGTGCAGGAAAATGCACGTGAGGCTGCCGAGACGGCAGCATTCTACGGCGCAGACCGTGCAAGCCGGTTGATCCCGCTGGCCGAAGGTGAAAAAGCTGCAACTTCCGATACCGGGATAGACAGTGAGATCGTGGAGTTCCTGGAGCCGGACCCGGGTTTGCAGCTGAAAATTCTGCGTGAACTGTCCTCGTTGATGGAAAATCAGCCGGATTTCAATATGGTGCTGGAAATGGTGCTGGAGGGTATGTATCGCGGGATTGGTATGGATCGTACCCTGTTTGCGCTGCGTACACCGGACCAGCGTTTTGTTGCCGGCCGTTATGCGCTGGGTGTGGAGAATGAACGTCTGCGCCGGCAGTTCCAGGTCGAGACCATTGCCGGGAAACCGAACCTGTTTGCCCACGTGGTCGAACACCAGACGTCGGTCTGGATGGACGGTGAGGGTGGTGCTGGACTTGAAAATCTGCTCACCGATGATGTCAGGGCTATCACGCTGGGCGCGGATTTCTTTGCCACGCCGATTGAAATCCACAACAAGGTGATCGGTATATTTTATGCCGACCGGCAGCCCAGTGGCCGGCCGCTGGATGAGGAAAGCTTTTCCAGCTTTCGTCACTTTGCGCAACAGGGCAACCAGGCACTGGCGCTGCTCAGCTCGGGCGGGAAGTAATACCCAGCCACGCAGTCCACTGCCTGAAAATATCCGGGTCCAGTGCGGCGGCCGCAGAGCGGGGCGCAAGTGTCGCACTGAATACCGGCTCGCCCTCGAGCGTGAGTGCCGAACCGCCGGCTTCTTCCAGGATCAGGTGGCCTGCCGCGTAGTCCCATAGCTTCTGTTGTCCGTGCAGGTAGACGTGGCAGCGACCTGCAGCAAGCCAGCACCAGTCAAGCGCCACTGCACCGAAGCTGCGTTGTGACTTGTAGGGCGGGTTGGCGGCCAGCCGGCTTGCCAGTTCCGGAGTCAGGCGTTTCAGGTCGATGAGCGCCATGCCTTCTGATAACGGACTGGCCAGGTGCCTGGGTTCAAGGCGCTGGTCATTCATCCATGCGCCCTCACCACGCGCAGCAGAAAAACACTCCTTGCGGCTGGGGTCGTAGACCACCCCGGCTTCCACCCTGCCATTACGGATGAGTGCGACAGAAACGGCGTAGTAGGGTACGCCGGCTGAAAAATTACTGGTGCCATCGAGCGGGTCGATACACCAGACACCACTGTCACTGTGTTGTAACGCACGCTGCTGTTCAGGTTCGGACATTTCCTCGCCCAGTAAATCATATTCGGGCCATTCGTTATTCAACGCCTGTGCCAGGGCATCCTGCATGATGACGTCGGCTTCTGTTACCAGGCTGCCGTCTGACTTGCGCGAGCCGGAGTGGCAACAAAAGCGTGGAGGAAGTTCACGGTCCGCTATTTCCCGGACAAGGGCGGTCAGGCGTGACAGATTCGCTGAATTCATGGATTACCTGAGGGCATCGAGTTGGTATGATCAGAAGTCTGGATACATTGTCGCACAAAGGATACCCATGGGCATAAAGAAAACCCGGCACAAAAAGCCCGGAAAATCAGCGAAAGCACAGAAGAGCAACAAGCCGCGCAAGGCCGAAACCGAGGATAAATATGTCCTCTACGAAAAGTCAGTACAGGCCACGGATTTTGAATACGAGTTCATCGACACCAACTTCACCCGCATCCGCGGGCGTACCGCGAAACTGTTACGCGAGGATTTCTGTGGCACAGCAAAGATGTGTTGTGAATGGGTGAGAGGGCGCCCCGACAACCAGGCCGTTGGCGTAGACTTTGACCCGGAGGTGCTGGAGTGGAGTCGTAACAACCACATTGCCGGTCTGGAGCCGGAACAGCGCGCCCGCGTGACGCTGTTACAGAGCGATGTGCGTTCGGTGAAGACAGATCCTGTCGATATTGTACTGGCCATGAACTTCAGCTGGCAGATCTTCGAGGAGCGCAAGGTTCTGGTTGATTATTTTACTTCGGTACGGGACAGCCTGGTGGATGACGGTATCCTGTTTATGGATGCCTTCGGTGGCTACGAGGCCTACCAGGAGCTTGAGGAAAAGACCAAACACGAAGGCTTTAACTATATCTGGGAGCAGGAAAGCTACGATCCTGTAACCGGCCACATGGTGTGTAACATTCATTTTACCTTCAGGGACGGTTCCAAAATGGAGAAAGCCTTCCATTATGAGTGGCGCCTGTACGGCCTGCCGGAGCTGAAGGAAATCCTGCTCGATGCAGGCTTCTCCAATGTGACCATTTACCTGCAGGGCTGGGACGAGGATGACGAGCCGGATGGTGACTTTGTGCCGGCCGAGCACGGCGAAGCCGACCCGGGCTGGATCGCCATGATCAGCGCAGAAAAATAGCAGCTTCGGGAGAACGGCTTTGGAATGGCTGATCGTTTTTGCGCTGCTTTTGTTGATACTCCTGGTGCAGGATGTTGTCCAGCGCAAGGATGCGGTCAGACGCAACCTGCCCTTGCTGGGAAGGTTACGCAAGCTGGCAGACCACGCAGGTGTGTACTATCGCCGTTACCTGTCTGCAGGCGACCGCGAGGAATTGCCATTCAACCGGAATACACGCCAGTGGATTGCCCGGGTCAGTCGCGGTGTCGATGACAAGATCGGGTTTGGATCGACACGCCCCTTGGATGAACCCGGTTCCATATTGTTCGTGAACGCCCCTTACGCCTTGCTGGTTGAAGAAGCTTCCCCGGCCGAGCCAGTAATTATCGGGGCCCGGTGTGACAAACCCTTTGTACCTCGCAGGATATTCAATATATCCGCCATGGGACATGCCATGATTTCCAGGTCTGCCATTCGGGCCCTTGCAAAAGGTTCTGCCATGTCGGGTGTCTGGCTGAATACCGGGGAAAACGGGGCCACGCAGGACCATTTTGACGCGGGGTGCGACCTGGTTTTCCAGATCGGCAAGGCCAGGTACGAGGACTCCGGTGTCAGGGACAGGGAAGGCAGGCTGTCTGACAGGCGTTTACGTGAAACATCGATTCACGTCAGGGCATTCGAAATCAAGCTTTCACAGGGTGCCAAGCCAGGCAGGGGCAGGATATTGCTACCCGAGGGCAGTGAGATCCACTACGGCAGCCGTCACAGGGAAATCCGCAGCCATGGCGATCTCCTGGACATGGTGGCCCATATCCGTGATGTCACCGGCCGGCCTGTCGGGTTCAAGGCCGCGATATCATCACGTACTTTTCTCGAAGAACTTTGTCACGAGATACATAAAAGAGGTGCTGACAGTGCGCCTGACTTCATTACTGTGGATGGAGGTGAAGGCGGCTCGGGGCAGACCCAGCAGACGTTTGCCGAGAGTGTCGGGCTGTCCCTGACTGAATCCCTGCCCTTTGTTGTTGATGTCCTGCTT
>JALVCM010000178.1 GCA_027010005.1 Thiohalobacter sp. | reverse complement strand
TGGGCGAAGCAGCAAACACACTGGTTGCCGAGCCGGCGAAGTACACCTTTGCCCGGCCGCTTGGAGACCTGTAAGGACAGCCGGCAACAGTTGTAAAAAGACGGGGCCAGAAGGCCCCGTTTTTTTTACTGTGTAAAAAGCCAGAAATATCCACTGTTATAAAAGGCATGCAGCAGGATCGGTGCGGCCAGGCCGCCGCTGCGTTCCTTGACCAGTCCGAACAGCAGCGAGGGTAGGAAGACAGCGGCGGCCCACAGGGGCGGGTGGCTGAAAAAGTGCAGGGCAGTAAATACCACACTGGTGAGGAGATTCGCGTGGGTCAGTGGACCCAGTCGCCAGGGATAGAGCTTTGCCTGGATAACTTCCTGCAGCCAGCCGCGAAAGATGATTTCCTCGGCAACAGGGTACAGCAGCGCCGGGTAGAGAAAACGCAGTGGCTCACGCAGTGGCCAGGCAAGATCAATTGCCGGGGTTGAAATGACTGACATCAGCCCCCAGTAAACCAGTGCGGCCATGATGGCGGCAAGGAATACCGGGTCACGCCAGAATCTCCTGTGCGATGGATTCATGCAGGGCAGTCTACCCTGAGGTGCGGCATCCGGTACAATCGCTGTCCAGTCAGAGATAAGGAGTGTAGTCATGTATGGGTTCAGTGTTCAGATGTCCTGTGGTTTTGATGAGGCGATTGAAAAAGTCACCGAGGCATTGAAGTCGGAAGGTTTCGGGGTATTGACCGAGATCGATGTCAAGGCAACACTCAAAAAGAAGATCGATGTGGATCGCAAGCCCTATACGATTCTCGGTGCCTGCAATCCGAAACTGGCCAACCAGGCGATTAACGCCGATCCCGATATTGGTCTGCTATTGCCCTGTAATGTGCTCGTGCGTGAAGAAGATGATGGCACAATCACGGTGGCTTTTATGGACCCGGCGGCGGTGCTGGGCCTGGTCGAGCAGGACGAGGTCAGGGCGCTTGCCAGCCAGGTACGGGACAAGCTGGAGAAGGTGCGCGACCAGCTGGCCTGAGCGTCGCGGGGTGAGTAACGTCACGCTACCTCGCCGTGGGGCAGGATGACCGTACTGGCTTCCTCGAACTGGGTGTCCGCTTCGGCTGATACGTCTTCAACGATATCAATGGAAAGTCCGGTAAGTTCCCAGGCACCGGGTTCGAGCGGGGCCGGGCTGTCAGTCCCGGCCGCCGTCACGTGCACCATTCCGGTGATAACGTCGGCAAGATGTATGGTTGCGGTTTCCAGTCGGTGGTTTTCTGCTGCTGATGGCTGGTGATGGTAGCGGGCTACAGTGGCAAAACTTTCCGGCAGGTTCCAGCTGCGCATTAATTCAGCACCCACAGCACCATGATCAAACCCGAATACTTCCCGTTCTGCCACATGTAGCGGCAGGTCATTGGCATGTGCCATTTCCAGTGCCTGTCGTGCTTCATCCGGTTTTTGCCGAAACAGGATCAATGCACCGACATCGTGTAGCAGTCCCATGACAAAACAGCGTTCGGTATTCGGTGCACGCAGGTAGCGTGCGAGAATTCTTGCTACGACCCCGGCATAGAGGCTGTGGCTCCAGAACTGCTGCATGCTGACAAGCTGATTGGGTAGTCGGGCAAATACCTGTATAGCGCTGGACCCGAGGATCAGGTCGGTCAGTTCACGTGTACCGATAATGGTGATGGCACGTGAGATGGTGTCGATTTGTGACGGAAAACCATAGAAAGCACTGTTGACGATTTTCAGGAGTTTAACTGTGAGCGCCGGATCCTGGCGGATGACTTCGCCGATATCGGAGGCCGACGTGTTCGGATTGTTCAGCAACTCCATTGCCGTGGTGACAACAGAAGGCAGGGAAGCGAGTTCAAGGGTGTCAGTGATCAGGTCTTTAGCATCGAGAGTCATGGATGTCGTTTCCCTGTTCATTCCGAACGGTGGCCGCTTCGTGACAGCGGTGTGCTGAACAAAAGTCTAGGCCAGTTTGCCCGGATTGTGATGGAAATGCGTGTTGTGGCATATCCGTGTAGAGGTGTGTAAAAATCCTGAATAAAATACAGTGTTTTTCTAACAGTTTGATCTTACAGAAAATAACGGGCAGGTCAAACGTGTTTTACAGCACACTGCCGGTCTGCGAAAATAGGCACCAGTTTTTAACCACGGTACTACCCGGAGAGAAATCATGAAGAAGGTGTTTGTAGCAGTTACAGGAAGTGTTTTGTTGTTAAGCGCCAGCATCAGTATGGCTGGCGACGCCGCAGCCGGGAAGGCCAAGGCAACCGTTTGTGCGGGTTGTCATGGTGCCAATGGTGTGAGTGCCAATCCCATGTGGCCGAACCTGGCGGGTCAGAAGACTGGCTATCTTGCCAAGCAGTTGAAGGCATTCCGCGATGGCAGCCGTAGTGACCCGACCATGTCGTCAATGGCGAAGCCACTTAGCGATGCGGATATCGACAACCTGGCGGCGTATTTCTCAAGTCTCAAGTAACGTCTGCGCTGTGGCCGGTTAACTCACTGGCCACAGCGGAATATCCGCACATCAGGGCCCGGCATTTGCCGGGCTTTTTTGTGCGCGTGCTAAAGAGACTTTGCGGCTTTTTGCAAGCGATGATTAACGAATAACAGAACTGTTAACAGCGTCAGGGCGCCAGCCTGGTGCAGGGAGGCCAGGGTTACGGGGACATGGAGCAACAGCGTGGATATGCCAAGACTGACCTGTAATACGACAACCAGCAGCAACAGGTTAAGGCCAATGCGTGTTGCCCGCGTGTTTACCCCGTGTCGCGCACGAAACCAGAACAGTAAGACGCTGATGAATGTCAGTGTGGCGAGAACCCGGTGGTCAAATTGCACCGTGGCAATATTTTCAAACAGATTACGCCACCCGGGTTGCAGCATCCAGCCGGCTGGTGGAAGCCACTGGTCGCCCATTTTCGGAAAGGTGTTGTAAGCGTGCCCGGCCTTGAGTCCCGCCACGAAACCACCGGAAAGTACCGTGGTGGCAGCCAGTGCAAACAGCCACTTCGCCGCTTTCCCTGTCCGCTGCACAATGTGCCCTGACTCACGTTCCGGGAACAGCAGGCCGTACAGCAGCCACAACAGGTAGCAGTAAATCACCAGCGCCAGGCCCAGGTGGGCCGTTAACCGGTACTGGCTGACATGGGGGCGGTCGATCAGCCCGCTTTTTACCATGTACCAGCCCAGCAGGCCCTGCAGACCACCCAGGACAAAGGCAAACAGCAGGCGCGGAATCCACTTGCGGGGCAGCATGCCGCGCCACAGAAAGTACAGAAAGGGAATCAGGAATATGGTACCAATCGAGCGCCCCAGCACCCGGTGGGAAAATTCAAACCAGTAAATGGATTTGAACCCCTGCAGGTCCATATTAGCGTTGATTTTCAGGTATTCCGGTGATTCCCGGTAGCGGGCGAAGACCTCCTCCCATTGCTGCTGATCGAGTGGGGGGACAAAGCCGAAAATGGGGTCCCATTCCACCATCGACAGGCCGGAACCGGTCAGGCGGGTGACGCCCCCCAGAACCACCATGGCGAAGATCATGGCGCAGCACAACAGCAGCCAGCCGGCGACCTGTTTGCGTGCCGTGTCTGTCATCTGCTCGGGAAATCGGGGCATAAGGTGGTACCAGCTGGTTGTAAAACGTCATAATTATAACGGATGTTGTTGCG
>JALVCM010000177.1 GCA_027010005.1 Thiohalobacter sp. | reverse complement strand
CGCTTCGGTACCTCTCCGGGGTATTTCTACTTGAAAATCAACGGGAAGTAGCACAAGCTGGCACTGTCTCGCTGAGCGGGCGCTATTGTACCCCAGCGTCTGCCGAGAAGGCTAAAAAATTCCACCGCCAGCCGCTAACCCGGGTAACCGCCAGTTATGACGTAACCTTTGCCTGCACCTTACCCATGCGCCTTGTCCTGTTGCTTCCACTCCTTTTGCTGTCTGCCTGCGATTTCCAGAAATCGCACCTCGATCGTGTGCTGGACAATGACGAGCTGGTGGTGCTCACCCGCAACGGTGCCACCACCTATTACCAGGGGCCGTTTGGCCCGACCGGGCTGGAATATGACCTGGCCAGGGGGTTCGCGGAGTTTCTTGGCGTCAGGCTGCGGCTGAAAACCCCCGACACGCTGTCGGATATCCTCGATGATATACAGGCCGGCCGGAGTGATATTGCCGCGGCCGGGCTGACCATTACCGAGGAACGCAAACGCATTCTCAATTTTGGCCCTGCTTACCAGCATATTACTCCGCAGCTGGTGTACCGCAGCGGTCGCCGTGCACCGAAAAGCCTGGAAGACCTGGACGGCACGCTGGAAGTCGTGGCGCAGAGCAGCCACGCAGAAAAACTGCGCCGCCTGCAGGAAACCTACCCCGACCTGACGTTCCAGGAAAATCCGGAACTGGAAAGTGAGCAGTTACTCTACCTGGTGTGGGAACAGGTCATCGACTACACCGTGGCGGACTCCAATGAAATCTCCATCAACCGGCGCTTTTACCCGGAACTGCGCGTTGCCTTTGATATCAGCGCACCGGAACCGCTGGCCTGGGCCTTCCCGCCAGGTGAAGACATCAGCCTGCTGGAAAAGGCCCGTGAGTACTTCGAGGCGCTGAACAAGTCGGGACGACTGGAACAGTTGCTCGACCATTACTATGGCTATGTTTCCAACTTCGACTATGTCGGTACGCGGCGCTACATGAAACACATCAAGGAGCGCCTGCCGCCATTCCGCAAGTGGTTCGAGGAAGCCGGCAGGGAAACCGGTGAAGACTGGCGATTGCTGGCGGCCATCGGTTACCAGGAGTCGCACTGGAACCCGAAAGCAGTATCGCCGACCGGGGTACGCGGCATCATGATGCTGACACAGAACACCATGCAGCATCTTGGTATCAACAAAAGCCGGCACGATGCACAGGCCAGTATCGAGGGCGGCGCGCTCTACCTCGCCAACCTCAAAAAGAAACTGCCGGAACGTATCAAGGACCCGGACCGCACCTGGCTGGCGCTGGCGGCCTATAACGTTGGTTTCGGTCACCTGGAAGATGCGCGCATCCTGGCGCAGGAGGCCGGTGCCAACCCTGACAAATGGGCCGATGTGAAAAAGTTTCTGCCGCTGCTGAGTCAGAAGAAGTGGTACAAGAAAACACGCTACGGGTATGCGCGTGGACGTGAACCCGTTCGCTACGTGGAGAACATCCGCAGCTATTATGACATTCTGGTGTGGATCACCGACAAGGACCGCCTGCCGGTCGAGGTATCACCCGCGTTCAAGATCGACACACCGGCGCTGTAGGCGTCAGGCCACCTGCACGGGGATGGCGTTGCCCTGGCGGACGATGTGGTTGTTGGCATCCAGGTACACCAGTTTTGGCTGGAAGTTGATGGCTTCCTGCTCATCGAACACACCGTAGGTGCAGATGATGATGCGGTCACCCGGGTTGGCCTTGTGTGCGGCCGCGCCATTGATGGAAATGATGCCGGACCCCGCCTCGGCGCGAATCGCATAGGTAGTAAAGCGATTGCCATTGGCAAGGTTGTAGATCTGGATCTGCTCGTACTCACGAATAGCCGCCGCCTTGAGCAAATCACTGTCGATCGCGCACGAACCCTCGTACTCCAGCTCGGAGTGGGTCACATGGGCGTGGTGCAATTTGGATTTAAGCAGGGTGATCTGCATCCGTCGGGCTTCCTGAAATGAGTAACGAGGCTATTATCCCAAGTTCGACAAGGGCCTGCAAACCATCCGGTCCGTTATTCCACACGAATATTGTCGATCAGACGCGCCGCGCCAAGCCGTGCGGCGGCCAGAACCACGCATTTCAGCTCTCCGGACGCCACGGACTGCAGGGTTTCGGCGTGGCGGATTTCCACATATTCCGGGGTGAAACCGGCCTGTGACAGGGTGTCTTTTGCCTGTTTTTCCAGCGCCCGGTAGTCCGTTTTCTGTGCCCGGATATCGCTGACCAGCTGTTCCAGCGTCCGGTGCAGCAACGGCGCGATACGTCGCTCCTGTGCAGTGAGGTACTGGTTGCGCGAACTCATGGCCAGCCCGTCAGGCTCACGCATGGTCGCCACGCCGCGGATCTCGATCGGCCAGCCCAGGTCGTCGACCATGCGCCGGATGACTGCCAGTTGCTGGTAATCCTTTTCACCGAAAACGGCCACGTCCGGCTGCACCAGGTTGAACAGGCGCGCCACCACGGTCGCCACGCCGGTAAAGTGGCCGGGCCGGAAATCGTTGCACAGACCCTCGCTCACCTCCGGCACTTCGACCACGGTACTGCGTTCCACGCCGCGCGGGTACATGGTCGGGACATCGGGGGTAAACAACAGCTCCACACCTTCGGCCGCCAGTTTCTGTTGGTCGGCCTCGAGGGTGCGCGGGTAGTTGTCGAGGTCTTCGGTGGGACCAAATTGCAGGGGGTTCACAAAAATACTCGCAACGACATGTGGCGCGAACTGCCTGGCATCACGCACCAGTTGCAGGTGTCCTTCATGCAGGTTGCCCATGGTCGGAACAAAGGCGATCTGTTCACCGGCCTGCCGCCACTGCTGCACCCGGGCACGAAGGGCCTCGACCGAACTGACCGTTTCCATGATCAGGCCAGGGTATGTTCCGGGCCGGGAAACTGCTTTGCCCTGACGGCCTCTACGTAGGCTTTCAGCGCCGCCGGGATATCACGTCCCTGTTCGAGGAAATTGTGCGAGAATTTCGGCCGCTTGCCGGGTGTGATACCCAGCAGGTCGTACAGCACCAGCACCTGGCCGTCGCAGTCCACACCGGCACCGATACCGATTACCGGGATATGCAAGCGTTCGCTGACCTGTTTTGCCAGTGCGGCCGGCACACACTCCAGTACCAGCATCAGGGCACCGGCCTGTTCCAGGCCGATGGCTTCATCGAGCAACTGTTTAGCCGCATCATCGTCACGGCCCTGTACACGATAACCGCCGAGCTGGTGCACTGACTGTGGTGTCAGCCCCAGGTGCCCGCAAACAGGTATGCCATGTTGCGTGAGTGCCGTTACAGTTTCATACAGTAACGCGCCCCCTTCCAGCTTGACCATGTGCGCGCCGCCTTCGCGCATCAGGCGCGCGGCGCTGTCCTGTGCCTGTGTGACAGAAGCATAGGTCATGAAGGGCATATCCACGACACGCAATGCACGCTTTGCGGTACGCGCCACACAGGCGCTGTGGTAGACCATGTCATCGAGTGTGACCGGCAGGGTGGAATCGTGTCCCTGCACCACCATGCCCAGTGAATCACCCACCAGTAGTACATCGACACCGGCGTCTTCCAGCAGGCAGGTGAAGCTGGCGTCGTAACTGGTGACCACGGCAATTTTCTCACCATCCGCTTTCATGCGCAGCAGGCGTTGCGTGGTCATCGGTGCGCTGTCAGCCATGCTTGCG
>JALVCM010000176.1 GCA_027010005.1 Thiohalobacter sp. | reverse complement strand
GTTGCGACGGGTTGCCGCGGAGTGCCAGAAAGCCTGGCCGGACAGGGAGGCATTGAGCCAGGCGCTGCTCGCCGGCTTCGACAGTATTCCCAACTGTACTTATCTTTATGTTGTCGATCTCAAGGGTGTGCAGCTGTCCGATAACGTCGGGCGTGACGGGCGGATGCCCGAGCACTTCGGGCGTGACCGCTCGGCGCGTCCCTACATGAAGGAAGCTAACCCGGAGAAAGATTTTGTGCTGTCGGATGCCTATATCTCCCTGTCAGCACACCGGCCGTCGATTACCGCCCTGCAAACCCTGTATCGGGAGGGTGAACCGGTGGGTTACCTGGGTGCGGATTTCGATTTACGCAACCTTCCCTCCGAAGGCGGGCTGTATGTCGAACGCAGCAAGTGGCAACAGATCAAGGGTGACCCGGCCATTCGCGGTACGGTCTTCCAGCAGACGCGCATCGACAGTGTCTTCGATACTCATATCGACCAGGCCATGTCGATACTGGAAGAACTGATCGTGGAGCGGGGCATGTTCCAGGGGGTGTTTCATTTTTCCAGCAGCCGGGTAACGGTGTGGGTGGTTGATGATCCCTATCGCTACCGGATATTGCAGAGTGACGCACTGTCTGACCCTGATGTCTGCCTGGCGTACCCGCGTCGTCCCTATCCGGAGGATGCGGAAATCCCGGCAGACAAGATCGGTTCCATACTGCGTGGGCTCAAGGCATTACGTTTTGCTGATGACACCATCTACCTGCGTTCTGCATCGATCAATATTTTCAACGGGCTGATCAGCCTGACCTTCTCCTGCGACGGCTCACACTACATGCCGTACTACGAGTTCCTGGAGAAGGATGCGGATTTCTGGTTTGGCGGGACAGGGTAACCAGCCCGGTCACTGCCCGGGCTGGTCGTGGTGGTTGTGTTATTTACTGTCGCCTGGCTGACGGGAACGGGACAGTTCATCGGCATCCAGTGCGCCATCCTTGTTGGTGTCCGCCTTGTCGAAGGTAACTTCCAGTGCGGAGAATGCACTGGCTTCCTGGCGACTGATCATGCCGTCCTTGTCCGCATCAACGGCTTCAAAGGCGGGTGTGGCCGTTTCATTGCTCAGCAGTGCTGCATTGTCAGCCTGGGCCAGAAATGGTGCACCCAGGCCCATGGCTGCGATGATAATCCGTTTCTTCATATTTTTTCTCCTCGGTTGGGTTTGACTTCGCCCTGACTCACAGCAAGCCATATGCCAGTTATTCTTTCTGGTGAAAAAAACGATAAAATACAGAGGGAAAGATAATTAATATCAAGTAATTTCACGAAATTTACCGCGACGGACTGTAGTGGTTTGCAGACAGGTCAGGGCAGGTTTCTGCCAAGTGATTGAAAATTCGAACGACCGTGTGTTGCCTGCAGGCTACGCTGACCGGAATGCCTTCTGGACGTTTGCACAAAGCAGACTAAAGTCATAAGTGTAGAGAGGTAAAAACAGTGTTTTATGTTCTGGAGGTCTGCAATGCACACGATTTACATACACATCGATGAGAATCTTGATGAAAGTCAGCTGAGTTCTCTGAAACAGGATTTGCAGCAACTGGATTCAGTAGGTGATGTCGAGGTGAATGCGCGCATGCCACATGACATGCTGGTCGAGTATGAGGAAACAGGCATTACACCGATGGCTATCCTGCGGGAATTACACCGTTGCGGGGTTCACTGTGACATTATGACGTGCTGACCTTGTATTGAAGGTTGCACAAGGCAACCTGACCGCAGGGATTTTACCCGGGCGGTAAAAACAGCACGATATGTCCTGGCCAGTCGCCACAGATTATTCTTTAATGACTGGCTGAACACCGGTCTTTGCCGGTTTCAGGAGGATAGGGTTTCAGGTATTACTGGGGCGTAACGTTTGTTGCCTGGAGTCCCTTGGGGCCCTGCTCGGTATCAAAACTGACGGTCTGGCCTTCTGCCAGTGTCTTGAAACCGTCACCCTGAATTGATGAAAAATGTACGAAGACATCATCGCTGCCATCCGAAGGTGCAATAAAACCAAAGCCTTTTGACTCGTTGAACCACTTTACTGTGCCTGTTGCCATTACGTATAACCCCTGCTGATCAGTGAACAAAAACACGAACGCCACAGTGTGGTGACGTCCGAGGTGGATTCTAGTCTGTAAAGGCCAATGCTGGCAACATCAGCCCGGCCATTACAGGGTGACAGTAGCGGGGGTGTCAGCCCAGGCAGAGGTCTTCCAGTTTTTCCCTGTCCAGTATTTCGATACTGCCGCGGTTAAGTTTGATGTGTCCTGAATGTTCCAGTTCTTTCAGCAGGCGGCTGACAACTTCACGTGTTGTACCCAGTTCGTTGGCGATCGTCTGGTGGGTACAGCAGATCCTGCTGCCAGTCTCCTGGCTGGAAAGCTTGCGGATAAGTTGGGCAAGGCGAAGATCCAGGTGTTTGAAACTGACCTGTGCAGTCAGTTGTATGACGTCTGTAATGCAGTGCGCCATGGATCGCATCAGATAGCTTCTGAAGGCCTCGGATTCGGCCAGCAATCGATTGAAGTATTCCGGGGGCATGGCCAGCAGGCGGACATCCTGTTCGGCCATGGCCTGGGCGCAGCGATTCGAGCGCAGTAACAGGCGGGTCAGTGTCAGCACACACACCTGTCCGCTGTTGACTCGGTACAGGCTGATTTCGCGACCGTTTTCACAGGTTTCGTAAACCTTGACCACACCCTGGAGGACGATAACGAATTTGTCGGCAGAACTGCCGCATTCAATCAGTTTGGTGCCGGCTGGACAGGTGATGACCTCGGATACGGACAGTGCCTCACGCCAGACATCATCCCCGATAGCCGCCAGCTCCGGCAGTTCACATAACAGCGCAACAGGTTTATCCCGTGTTGGAAATGCGCACCCCTCGACTTCGCGCATCGACTTGCCTCCTTGTTCTATCTTTTTGATTATTCTGTTTATGGTGCAGGCTGAACTCACCAGGCACTTGCTGGTTATTATCACCCTCTCGTGAGAGTGACGCAATATCGATCTTCGTCATTCCCGAAGGGGAAGATAAATCGCGATGAAAAATACCTTGTGTGGCAGCCTTTAACTAGCGATGCATCATGTGTGACTTTTATTCATTTTGATGATCTGTCTCAGGCAGCATTGCCTGACTGAAACATGTTTTTTGCCAGTTTCTTGAGAGAGTTACCATCCTGCAGACTGATCTTTCTGCGCTGCATGCGAATACAGTCGGCGTGCTCAAGTTTTTTCAGCAGGCGGCTGACCACAACCCGTGTGGTGCCAAGCTCTTTGGCTATATCTTCGTGGGTAAAATTGATGGCCTGTTCCGGGTTATCGACCAGTTTTTCATGCAGCAATCTGGCCAGACGTACATCGAGCGGTTCGAACATAAGCCTGTTTGCGGTACAGACCGACTCATACAGACAGTCGGCGAATGTGTTGAGGAACGTGCTGAAGATTTCCGGTGTTCCGGTAATAGTCGCTTTGAGGGTTTCGCCTGGCAGGCAGTGCGCTTCAACCGGGGTTTCGGCCACTGCCGTAGCGGGATACAGGCTGTTCTTCAGTAAGGCAGACAGGGAAATCGGGCAAACCTCACCGGCCTGCAGACGATAAAGCGTGACTTGCCGTCCTGCCTGGCTGGATGCGTAGATTCTGGCGTTACCGGTCCTGATGACCGGGAGGCCCGGG
>JALVCM010000175.1 GCA_027010005.1 Thiohalobacter sp. | reverse complement strand
GGCTAAACGGAATGGAAGTCACCCAGTTCACCTACTTCCAGCAGGTCGGCGGCCTGGACTGCCGGCCGGTCAGTGGTGAAATCACCTACGGCCTGGAACGTATCGCCATGTACCTGCAGGGTGTCGAAAGTGTCTTCGACCTGGTGTGGACCGATGGCCCGCAGGGCAAGGTGCTGTACGGCGATGTGTTTCACCAGAACGAAGTCGAGATGTCGACCTACAACTTTGAACACGCCAACGTAGACGAGCTGTTTCACTGGTTCGATGTCTGTGAGAAAGACAGCCAGGCACTGATCGAGGCCGGCCTGCCATTACCCGCTTATGAGCTCATGCTGAAAGCATCGCACACGTTCAACCTGCTGGATGCCCGCAGCGCGATTTCCGTGACCGAACGCCAGCGCTTTATCCTGCGCGTCCGCGCCCTGGCGCGCGCCGTTGCCCAGGCCTACTACGAACGCCGTGAATCCCTTGGCTTCCCGATGCTGAAAGGGGAGGCCTCGTCATGACAGAAACGCGTAACCTGCTGATTGAAATTGGTACCGAGGAGCTGCCGCCAAAAGCCCTGCGGCGCCTGTCCGAAGCCTTCGCAGACGGTATGTCACAGGCGCTGGATGACGCCGGCCTGACGTATGAAGGCATACAACCCTACGCAGCACCGCGACGTCTGGCACTACGCATTCGTGCACTCCCGCTTGCGCAACAGGATCGCGAAGTGGTTCGTCGTGGCCCGGCCCTTGCGGCTGCATTTGACGAAGACGGCTGTCCCACCAAAGCAGCCACCGGTTTTGCCAGAAGTTGTGGTGTCGAGGTTGAACAGCTCGACCAGCTGGAAACCCCGAAAGGCAGCTGGCTGTCTTTCCGCGCGGTGGAAAAAGGCAAGGCGACTGCCGAGCTGGTTCCCGACATGGTACATCGTGCGCTGGCCGGATTGCCGGTACCCAAACGCATGCGCTGGGGTGACCGGGAAGAAGAATTTGTTCGTCCCGTCCACTGGATTGTCCTGTTATTCGGTGAAGAGGTGATTCCTGCCTCCATACTGGGTATCACTGCCGGCCGCGAAACCCGTGGCCATCGCTTTCATCATCCGCAGGCCATCAGCCTGGCTTCAGCCGACGACTATGTCAGCAAGCTGTGCGATCCCGGGCACGTTCAGGTGGACTATCGTGCCCGCCGCGACATCGTACGCAAACAGGTTATCGAGCGAGGCGAAGAACTCGGTGGCAAGGCGTTGATCGATGAAAGCCTGCTTGATGAAGTCTGTTCACTCGTTGAGTGGCCCGTTGCAATCGCTGGTCAGTTTGATGAAGCCTTTCTTGACGTCCCGTCGGAAGCGTTGATTTCCAGCATGCAGGACCACCAGAAATATTTTCCGGTGCTGAGCCACGAAAACAAACTGCTGCCCTGTTTCATTACCGTCGCCAACCTGGAAAGTCGTGACCCGGAACAGATCAGGGCGGGCAATGAACGCGTGATTCGTCCACGGCTTTCCGATGCCGCGTTCTTCTGGAACCAGGACCGCAAGACACCGCTGTCGGAACGTGCCGGGGACCTGCGCAATATGGTGTTCCAGAAAAAGCTCGGAACGCTTTTCGACAAGCAGGAACGCATGGCAAAACTTGCTGCCGGTATTGCTGCTCAAATTGGTGGAGACCCCGCACATGCCGAGCGTGCTGCACGCCTGAGTAAATGTGACCTGCTCACCCACATGGTATATGAGTTCCCGGAGCTGCAAGGCATCATGGGGCACTACTATGCCACCCATGACGGTGAACCAGACGCGGTGGCAGTTGCCATCGAGGAACACTACCTGCCACGCTTCGCCGGCGACGTCCTGCCGCAAAGCCCGGTCGGACAGGCGCTTGCCATGGCCGACCGGCTCGACAGCCTGGTCGGTATTTTTGCTATCGGCCAGCCACCCAGTGGTGACAAGGACCCGTTTGCGCTACGCCGCGCCGCACTTGGGCTGGTTCGACTGAGCATCGAGGGTGAGCTCGACGTAGACCTTGAAGCTTTGCTTGAACAGGCTGCGGCCGGATTTGAGGCTGGCATCAAGGCCGGCGAAGCGGTGCGTGACGTGTTCGATTATGTCATGGACCGCCTGCGGGGTTACTACCAGGACAACGATATCCCGGCAGATGTTGTCGAGGCAGTACTTGCCACACGGCCGGTACGTTTACTCGATTTCGACAAACGTGTCCGTGCATGCCAGGTGTTCCGCGAACTCCCGGAGGCCACCGCACTGGCGGCAGCCAACAAACGTATCGCCAATATCCTGCGCAAGGCCGATCAGCCTGTCGCAGATACCATCGATGAATCACTTTTAACCGATCGCGCAGAAAAGCAACTCGCCGACCAGGTCGCGGCACTCAAGCCGGACGTGCTTGAATTAATGGAACAGGGTAACTACACAGCCGCGTTACAAAAGCTTGCGGGCCTGCGGGATGTTGTTGATACATTTTTTGACCAGGTCATGGTTATGGTCGAGGACGATGCCTTGCGTGCCAACCGGCTTGCGCTGCTCAATGAGCTCGGTGCCCTGTTCCTGCGCACGGCTGATCTTTCCCGCTTGCAGCACTGAGGCAGACATTATGGAACACAGCGACGCTTATACGAAGATGCTCGAAGCCGTACAGGCCTTTCATGACAAGCATGATTTTCGCAACACAGGCGGGGAAGACATGAACTACCGTGTCGCGCTCATGGCGGAAGAGCTGGGTGAAATCTCCGCCTGTGTGACCAAGGGTAAATCCGTCGAAAGCCTGTCTGAAGAAGTCGCAGACCTGTTTATCCTGCTGGTTGGCACAGCCATTGCGGCTGACTTCGACCTGAAGGAAGCGTTCTGGAAAAAAATGGAGAAACTGATGCAACGGGAATCGCGCATGGTCAACGGGCGCATCCGGGTATCTGAATTTCGAGACATGTCCTGAAACTATCCTGATCAATTCACCAGCCCGGCTTCCCTATGCATCCCTCGACCCCTTCAAAACCGGTTCTCTACCTGCGCTCTTTCCTGTTCTGGATTTTCTTCGCTTCGATTACTGTCGTGTTTGCCCCGCTGCTACTGCTCAGCTTTCCTTTTCCGTTTGAAAAACGTTTTGCACTGACGCGCGCCTGGTCAGGACTGACCATCTGGTGGCTGGGTGTTACCTGCAAGCTGTACTATGAAATCCAGGGACAGGAGAACATCAAACATAACGCCGGTATCGTGTTTGCCAAACACCAGTCGACGTGGGAAACCCTGACACTCAACTTCTGGTTTACCCCACAGACCTGGGTAATCAAGCGCGAACTTTTATGGCTGCCTTTCTTTGGCTGGGGTGCCTACATGATGGAACCTATCGCGCTGAACCGTGGTAGCGGACGCAAGGCCATTGAACAACTTGTTACACAAGGGCAGCAACGCCTCGATAGCGGACGCTGGATCATTATCTTTCCGGAAGGCACACGTATCGCGCCCGGCAAGCATGGCCGTTACCGCATTGGCGGCGCAGTACTGGCAGAACGCACCGGTTACCCGGTCTACCCGGTCGCACACAACGCCGGGGAATACTGGCCACGACGGCAATTTATCAAAAAGCCCGGGGTCATCCAGGTTCGCATCGGGCCAGCAATTTTACCCGAAGGCAAAACAGCCCAGCAGATTCTGGCGGAAGCTGAAAACTGGATTGAAACCGAAATGGCGCGGATAACAACGCTGGAAAAACATG
>JALVCM010000174.1 GCA_027010005.1 Thiohalobacter sp. | reverse complement strand
ACTCGGTGCTTAGCTGGGCGCCCCGGTTCTCCAGGTAGCGGGGTGTCAGGGTGGCATCATAGTTGGGGGCAAGGTTGAAATAGTAGGGCAGGGAGAACTCCAGGCCTGAACGGTTCGAGGAACCAAAGCCCGGCACCAGGAAACCGCTTTTACGCCGCTCATCGATCGGGAATGACAGGTAGGGGGTGTAGAGTACCGGGATACCCTTGATATTGAGGCGGGCGTTACGTGCCACACCCTCACCTTCTTCCTCGTACAGGGTGACCTTGCTGGCGCGCAGCATCCAGGCGTTGCTGTTGTCCGCACAGGTGGTGTAGGTGGTTTGGTCAAACTGCGTGATACCGGGTTTCAGTAACCGGCTGGTTTCTGCGCTGCCACGTGCGTGGCGGCTGTAGAGCCTGAATTGTGTGTCGTAGAAAATACCGTGATTCTGTTTCATCCAGAAGCTGCCATGATCAGCGGTCATGGTCATATCGGGCTGGTCAATGCGTACCGCGCCTTCGGCCTGTACTTCTTCACTGTCTTCGGTATAGGTGACCCGTTCTGCCTTCAGGCGCTTGTCCGCACGGGTGATTTCAGCATTGCCGGTCAACGTCAGCTTGCCGCTATTATCCCTGATGGCAGTGTTGCCGATCAGGGTGGTCGGGGCCATGTCAGGGTTGCCCTCGAATGCCGGCAGAAAATCCTGTTGTGGTTGTGGTGGACAAACGGCCCAGGCCGAGGTGGGCTGGTAGGGGTCTTCGTGGATGTAGGTGGGGTAATTTTCACCCTGGTTCTTTTTATTTTTGCTGCCGATGTCCTGTGCCAGTTCCAGGCCGCTGCACGCCCAGCCGGGCAGGGAGCAGTCGGAATCTGCCGCCGTGCCAGGTACGGGAAACAGGCCGAGCGCCATCATCAGGAGAAAGATTCGGATGTTCACAAACAGGTATTCGGCTCGGCTGGTTCAGTCGGAATGCGCCAAAGTCGCGCAAGCTGGCAGTATATTCAATTGTTCAGGCAAAATCGCCTCTGATTCTCCGGGCGGCCAGGCGCTTTGGCCGGTTATTTGTCCAGGCATGCCGTTATAATGCGGGGTAACTGTACATAACTGACTACGGGACACGCATGACAGACCGGCTCGACCTGCTTCGGCAATGGACGCATCGTCAACTCGCCTGGCCAGCCGTGGCGCTTGTCCCGGCCTCCTCGGACGCCAGTTTTCGCCGTTATTTCCGTGTTTCCGATGGAAATGACAGCTTTATCCTTATGGATGCCCCTCCTGAACAGGAAGACTGCCAGCCATTCATCCATGTCAGCGAACTGATGCTGCAACTCGGACTGCATGTGCCGCAAGTCATCGCCAGCGACCTCGAGCAGGGTTTCCTGTTGCTTTCCGACCTCGGGAGCCGGAGTTACCTGGAAGCGCTAGACGACACCACGGTGGACCGTCTTTACGGCGATGCCATGGGGGCGCTGCTGGCACTGCAAAGTTGCGTGACTCCGGATTGTGGCTTGCCAGCCTATGACAGGACGTTGTTGCTGGACGAAATGGGTTTGTTTCGTGACTGGTTGCTGGGCAGGCACCTGGGGATCGAACTGGACAGCACGCAGGCGGCAGAACTGGACGCCTGTTTCGACCGGCTGGCAGACAGCGCACTTGCACAACCCCGGGTTTGCGTACACCGGGACTACCATTCGCGCAATCTCATGGTTTGTGACCACAACCCGGGCATACTGGATTTCCAGGATGCCGTCATTGGCCCGGTGACCTATGACCTGGTTTCGCTGTTGCGCGATTGTTACATCAGCTGGCCGCAGGAACGGATCGAGGACTGGGTCAGCGGCTATTACGAGCTTGCCCTGCAGAGCGGCATTATGCGTGGTGAGCAGGGCAGTGAAGCCGATTTCATGCGCTGGTTTGACTGGATGGGCGTGCAGCGGCACCTCAAGGCGGCCGGGATTTTTGCCCGCCTCAATCACCGTGACGGCAAGCCCGGCTACCTTGCCGATATTCCCCGCACCCTTGGCTACGTCCGCGAGGTCTGTGCCGGGTATCCCGAGCTGGCGCTGGTGGGAGAACTGGCGGGGAATGTGATCCGGGCCCTATGAAAGCCATGATTCTTGCAGCCGGCCGTGGTGAGCGTATGCGTCCACTCACGGACCGGGTTCCAAAACCCTTGCTGGAGGTGGCCGGCAAGCCGCTTATCAAATATCACATCGAGGCATTGCGTGATGCCGGCTTCGTCGAAATTGTGATCAACCATGCCTGGCTGGGTGAGCAGATTGTACAGCGGCTGGGTAACGGTAGGCGCCTTGGTGTCAAGATTGACTATTCGCCGGAACCGGAAGGAGCACTGGACACCGGTGGCGGGATTCATCAGGCACTGCCCCTGCTGGGAGACGAGGCTTTCCTGGTCGTCAACAGCGACATCTGGACGGATTACCCCTACGCCAGCCTGCACCATCCACCAGCCCGCCTTGCGCACCTGGTGCTGATCGATAACCCGGCCCACCACCCGCGGGGTGATTTCGGTCTTGAAAAGGATGTCGTCACCGTGGCGGGCGGCAACAGGCTGACATTCAGTGGTATTGGCCTGTATCGCCCCGAGTTGTTCAGAGATCAGCCGGCAGGCCCTTTCCCGCTTGCTCCACTGTTACGTGAGGCGATACGCTGCGCTGAAGTGACCGGCGAACACTATCACGGTGACTGGACCGACGTCGGTACGCCGCAGCGACTGGCGGAACTGAATGAATTCGCCGGGAGAGAGGCGCCACATGGGCGATGAAATCAGCCACAGCCAGTTTGAGCAGGCCGACTTCGAAGCCTTTCGCGAGCGCCTGGCGTCTGAAACAGCCTTGCTTGGCCGCTGGTTTGAGGAGCAGGCCTTCTCCACCCGCGTGCCGGTCTGTGGCCTGGAGCTGGAAGCCTGGTTGATCGACAGGCAGGCACGGCCGGCATCGGTCAACCAGGATTTCCTCAATGCCATGGGCGATCCGCTGGTGGTACCCGAACTGGCGCAATTCAATGTCGAGCTGAACGTTCACCCGCAACCGCTCAGGGAGCAGGCACTGTCACGCCTGCATCGGCAGCTCGAAGAAACCTGGCATGAAAGCGAACGTGTTGCCGCGGGCATCGGTGGCACACGCCTGGTGATGGTGGGGATCCTCCCCAGTGTCCGCCAGCAGGATCTCAGTCTCGACAACATGTCAAAGCTGGAGCGCTACCGGGCGCTCAATGAACAGGTGCTGCGCCTGCGTGGAGGCAAACCGCTGATGCTGGATATCCTCGGCCATGAACACCTCAATATTGTGCACAAGGATGTCATGCTGGAATCTGCCACGACCTCGCTGCAGCTACACCTGAAGGTCGGTCAGGAACAGGCTGTCCGTTACTATAATGCGGCACAGATTCTGTCCGCGCCACTGGTTGCGGCAAGTGCCAACTCGCCCTGCCTGTTTGGCAAGCAATTGTGGGAAGAGACCCGCATCCCGTTATTCGAGCAGTCGGTGGAAGTGGGCGGCTTCGCCGGTGCCAGCCGTGGCCCCGTGAGACGCGTCAGTTTCGGTACCGGTTACGCCAAGGAATCCCTGTTCGAATGTTTTATCGAAAATCAGCAGCATTTCCCGGTGCTGTTACCCATGCAATACGAGGAGCCCGAGGCACAGTTGCGACACCTGCGCCTGCACAATGGCACCATCTGGCGCTGGAACCGCCCGCTCATCGGTTTCGATGACGACGGGAC
>JALVCM010000173.1 GCA_027010005.1 Thiohalobacter sp. | reverse complement strand
GGTTCCTGATTGCCGGTTACCGGCCGGTCATCGACCGCGTGCTCGCAATGCCGAAAGCCATTGTGCTGGTTTCGGCCCTGGCGGCAGCTTCCATGCTCTGGCCCTTGACTGGCCTCTGGCCGCTCGATGAAGGACTGGGCTCCGAGTTCATGCCCGACCTCAACGAGGGTGACCTGCTGTACATGCCGAGTACCTTTCCGGCCGTGTCGATCGGCAAGGCACAGGAGATCATCCAGCAGACCAACAAGCTCATCATGACGGTTCCGGAGGTCAAGCGGGTGTTCGGCAAGGTCGGCCGTGCCGAATCAGCAACTGACCCGGCGCCCCTGACCATGATTGAGACCACTATCCAGCTCAAACCACTGGATGAGTGGCGTGAGGGAATGACCATGGACAAGCTGCGTCGTGAGCTCGATGCACTGGTCAAGATCCCCGGCATGAGCAACGCATGGGTGATGCCGATCAAGAACCGTATCGATATGCTGGCGACCGGCATCAAGACACCGGTCGGTGTCAAGGTGGCTGGTCCTGACCTGGCTGTCATTCAGGATATCGGCAAGGATATCGAACGTATCCTGACACCTGTTAAAGGCACTGTGTCGGTATTTTCCGAACGAGTCGTCGGTGGACGTTATGTGCTGGTCGACATCAACCGTACGGCGGCTTCACGCTACGGTCTGAATATTGCCGATGTGCAGCAGATTGTCAGTACCGCCGTCGGTGGTATGAATGTGACCGAGAGTATCGAGGGCCTCGAGCGTTACCCGGTCAATCTGCGTTATCCCCGCTCGGTACGCGATTCCGAGGTCAAGCTGGCTGAATTACCCATTCGCACGCCGGCGGGTGCCCAGATCACGCTGGGTGATGTCGCCGATGTCAAAATTGTTGGCGGGCCCGGTGTCATCAAGAGTGAGAATGCGCGTCTCAATGGCTGGATCTATATCGATATCCAGGACCGCGACCTGGGTTCTTACGTCAAGGAAGCCAAACAGGTCGTAGCCGAACAGCTCGATCTACCCGCCGGCTACTCGCTCAACTGGTCCGGCCAGTACGAGTTCATGGAGCGCGCCAAGCAAAAACTGGCTACTGTTGTACCGGTGACGCTGGGCATCATCGTATTGCTGCTGTACCTTAATTTCCGGCGTTTTACCGAGGTACTGATCATCCTCGGTACCCTGCCGCTGGCACTGGTCGGCGGCATCTGGCTGCTGTACTGGCTGAACTATGATATCTCGGTAGCCGTGGGTGTGGGTTTCATCGCCCTGGCCGGTGTATCGGTCGAGATCGGTGTCATCATGCTGGTATACCTCAACCAGGCCTATCGTCGGCACCAGGAAGTGGCGTGGCGCGAACAACGCACTGTCGATATGAGTGAATTACGCGAGGCGGTCATTGAGGGTGCACTGATGCGCGTACGGCCCATTATGATGACCGTCGCCGCAATCATCGCGGGCCTGTTACCGATCATGCTGGGTACCGGCACCGGCTCGGAAGTGATGCGCCGTATTGCAGCGCCCATGGTCGGTGGTATGATCAGCGCGACCGTGCTGACACTGCTGGTGATACCGGCAGCTTTCATGATCTGGCGCGGTTACCAGATCCAGTCAGGGCGTATTTCCCGTGACTGATAGATTGCTGCTGGAGACACGGGGTACACAGATTGCAGGTACTGACAGTTGAATTGTTCTCCGATGTGTTGTGCATCTGGGCCTACGGCGCACAGGCGCGAATCGATCAACTAAAGGCTGACTATGGCGACAGGGTTGCGTTGACCTACCGGTTCGTCCCGGTCTTTGCTGCTGCCCACGAACGTATTCGGGATGGCTGGCAAAACCAGGGATTGTTTGAGGGTTTCAACCACCACCTGCACGAGGTTGCCAGTCAGTGGGACCACGTCACGCTGCATCCCGATGTATGGCTTAATGACCCGCCAAGGTCATCGAGCGTGGCGCACCTGTACCTGAAAGCACTGCAGGAACTGGAGCAGGACGGCATATTCCCGGTCGCTCCTGTCAGTGACTACAACGGTCGCACACAATTTGAGGAGTTCCTGTGGCGGGTTCGCTGCGCCTTTTTCGAACAGGCCAGGAATATTGCCCGCATGGATGTGCTGGATAACATCGCTGCGGAACTCGGGTTGCCTGCTGAACCTGTGCATGCGCTGATCGACAATGGCAGCGCGCACGCTGCTTTTCACCTGGATACCGAGGCCCGTGACCACTACCAGATTCCGGGCAGCCCGACACTGATTTTCAATGAAGGCCGCCAGCGCCTGTACGGAAACGTCGGGTACCGTATTATCGATGCCAATATCAGTGAGCTTCTGGATGATACCCGGCACGGTAATGCGAGCTGGTGTTGACTGCTCTGGTGTATATTGATTCAGATCAAAGCAAGTTGATGAATGACTGGCTAACCTCACATCCCATACAGGCCGAAAGGGTTGTCAGGTTAAGCAGTTATGGGAATGACTGACAGTACAAGGCACAGGGTTTTAAGCTGGCTGCTGATGCTGGCCGTGGCAGTTATACCATTGTATCCGGCCAGTCCTGTATTTGCAGTCGCTTGCGATCATGCCGCGCACGAATCCACAAACGTTACTGACAGCAGGCTTCCGGTTCTACACCAGGTAAAAGACACTTCGGCCATGCACCCCTGTTGCTGCGACGATAACTGTAGCGAAAAAAGCTGTGGCGGGAAGTGCAAGCTTTCCCACAGCGGGTATGCATTGGCAGATAATAGCCCTGCCAGAATCATGGAATTCTATACTCGATCATACAACCATCGCATTGACCATGGACTCACCGGTCTGAAGCCACTCCCCCTGCTTCATCCTCCCCGAAACCTCGTCTGACAGCGAAGTATTCACGCACTGCTACGCTTGTGTAGCTTCACTGTATCTCCCTGACGGGGATACAACAGACATCATTCAAACTTATTTTGTACCGGGTATTTGATATGCCGGGTACATACCGGGAGATAGACCGATGAAACAAACTCTCATGAAACTGAAACCCCTGGCGCTCGCCCTGTGCGTCGCCTCATTGCCGTTACCGGCCTACTCCGCAGACAATCTTGATTCGCTGCGGAATACCGTCGAAACACTGAAAAAACAACTGGAGCAAGTTCAGAAACAGCTCGATGAACAGGAGAAATCCACGGTAACCCGTGCTGACCTTGAAAAAGTCAGGGAAGAGGCGGCTTCAGCAAATGAATGGAAATCACCGAACACCCTGATCCACATGGCCGGTTACGCCGATGTCGGGTATGCAAAAACAGAGGGTGAAGATGGAAGTTTTGGCGTCGGTGGCTTTTCGCCGATTTTCCACTTCCAGTACCGCGATCTCGTCATGCTGGAATCTGAACTTGAGTTCGAAGTAGAAGATGACGGAGAGACAAATGTGGCGCTGGAATACCTTACCATCGACTTTTTCCTGAACGACTACGTCACGCTGGTAGCGGGCAAGTTCCTCAGCCCGATCGGCCAGTTTCGCCAGAACCTGCATCCCTCATGGATCAATAAGATAGTTTCAGCGCCTCCAGGCTTCGGCCATGATGGTGCTGCCCCGACTTCAGAACTCGGTGCACAGTTGCGCGGTGGCTTCCCGCTTGGCGGAATGCGAACCAATTTTGCAGTGTATGCCGGCAACGGACCCGAACTGAATTCCGAAACCGGGGACCAGGTTGAGTTTGAACTTGAAGGTGTGCGTGCGGAAGGTTTCGGC
>JALVCM010000172.1 GCA_027010005.1 Thiohalobacter sp. | reverse complement strand
ATTTTCTGTGTAAATCCAGGCAGCGGGACATCACCATGGTTGAAATGACATCCTACGAAGAACATCCCTTTGCGGAATACATTCGCATTATCGGCAAGGGTAAAAACGGGGCGCGTCCGCTCACCGAGGAAGAAGCCTGGAAGGCCATGTGCATGATCCTGCGGGACGAGGTGGAACCCGTACAGATGGGTGCCTTCCTGATGCTCATGCGCATGAAAGAGGAAACGCCGGAAGAAGTCGCCGGCTTCGTTCGCGCCACCCGTGACTGCATCGAGATTCCGGAGGATGCACCGCGGGTGGACCTGGACTGGTCGTCATATGCCGGCAAGCGCCGCCACCTGCCCTGGTTCATCCTCTCCACCCTGTTGCTGGCACAAAACGGCACCACCGTGTTCATGCACGGCGCCAGCGGACACACCAATGGCCGCATCTATACCCGTGACGTGCTTGCTGCGCTGGGTATCGCACCCTGTACCTCCATCACCGAAGCCTGCAAGCGGATGAAGCAGGATAATTTCGCCTACCTGGACATCGAATTCCTGTGTCCGAAGATGCACGAGATTATCGAACTGCGCCCACTGATGGGCCTGCGCTCACCGGTACATACCGTGGCACGCAGCATTAATCCCTTCCATGCTCCGAATGTCATGCAGGGTATTTTCCACCCGGGTTACCGGCCGGTACATCAGGAAGCCGCGCAGCTGCTGGGTGAAGCCAACGTCGCAGTCATCAAGGGTGAAGGTGGCGAGATTGAGCGTAACCCCGACATCCCCTGCCTGGTCCAGCGTGTCCGGCAGGGGCAGTTGACCGAGCAGGAATGGCCCGCACTGTTCAAACAGCGTCACGTCAAGGCGGATGACCTCGATGTGCAGCGGCTGGCCGGCCTCTGGCGTGGCGAGATTGAAGACGAGTACGGTGAAGCGGCCGTTATCAGCACAGCCGCCATTGCACTGCAGTTGATGAACAAGGCCGAAACACCGGATGAAGCACT
Source organism: Thiohalobacter sp. (assembly GCA_027010005.1). Taxonomy (GTDB): domain Bacteria; phylum Pseudomonadota; class Gammaproteobacteria; order DSM-19610; family DSM-19610; genus Thiogranum. Next base: position 2,735 of record JALVCM010000172.1, on the reverse strand, counting down.
GGCACTGGCACGCACCTTGTGGGAGAACCGGGCCAGGGACAAAACCCTGGCAGCCTGAGCCGGTCAGTCGGCCAGGGTATCCAGCAAGCCCCTCGCGGAGGCCGGTGCAGCAAACACGCTGCCCTGTGCTTCCTTAAAGCCCATGCTGTCGAGTGCGCCAAGCTGGTCCCTGGCCTCGACACCCACGGCAGCGACATCGATGCCGGCCCCCCGGGCGAAAGCCAGTGATCCCGACAGAATCGCCTGGGCAACGGCATCATCCATCACACCCCCGACCAGTGTCTGATCCATTTTGATCAGTGACACCGGCAGGCGCACCAGGTCTGCCAGCGACAATTCCGTTACACCAAAATGATCAATGGCAATACTGACACCGGCATTGCGAATTTCCGGGAGTAACCGTGAAAGTGAACTGGCGTGCTCTTTTAAAACCTGTTCAGAAAATTCAAGTTGTAACAGTGCCGGGGCAAGATCCGCATCATAGACAGCGTCAAGGACTGACAGCACAAAGCCTCCGTCTTCCAGCTGTCGCCCCGAGATATTCACGCAGATACGTACGTTGTTTTGCCTCGTTTTGTGCAGTTTGGCCCCGAACTGGCAGGCTTCGTGCAACAGGCTTTCACCTATCGGCACAATAAGTCCGCTCTCTTCAAGCAGGCCAAGAAACTCCATCGGGTAAAGGATATGCCGGTCATCCCGTTTCCAGCGTAACAGCGCTTCCATCCCTGCCAGCTTTCGACTTTCCATGTTGTATACCGGCTGGTATACAACCACAAATTCGCCATTCCTGTAGGCCTGGTGTAACTCCCTGATCACTTTGTAGTACTCCATTTCGGTGTCTCCGGCGACAATACCGGGCGCCGTCACTGCATCCATGCCGTTATCAAAAGCCTGCCTGGCGCGCAGATCCGCCAGCCTCCACAGTTGCATGGCGTCTCCGGGATCCCGTGGACTGGCCGCAATGCCTACACACAGTGCCAGTTCGATACGGGTTTGACCGATACGCAACGAAGGAGAAATGGCCGCGTGAAATTTCTCGACCATCAGTGCTGCAAGCCCGGGTTCAGTCACATCTTCCGAGAGGATCGCAAGCCTGCCGTCATCGAGCCTGCAGACCGAGTCGCAGGACCTCAGGCAACTGCGCAAGCGCTGACTGGCCAGCTCAATAATCCTGTCATGATTTTTCCGCCGGCCTTTCCCTTTTTGCCTGAACCGGATAACAAACAGAATAATACCCGCACCGGAACGTTCCGCCCGCCTCAGGCCCTGTTCACAACGATCCATAAGGATCGGGTAGTCGCAACAGCTTGTCGCAGTAGCGTTAACCGTGAAAAGAGGTTCGATATCTTTCCAGAAAGATGCTTCGCGTATATTCACCAAGTCATACCTGTTTTATTTTGCACGCTTTACCGGTGCCTGGTACTCGAACACGAAACTATCATCCCCCGGCAGCTCAAACTGTGAACTGGCGCACGCCTCCTGCAGGGGACCTTGCTGGCAGCAATGCATCTGCAAACGGCCATCTGCCAGCCACTCAACTCCACATGAGTGGCGTGCTGCAGTGCTTCTGTCGGGAATAAAAAATCCCGCTGTGCGTAAAGACTGGATCAATTCCATTTCATTCCCGTCGAACGACATGGCATTGACCAGTATCCAGTCATATCGTCGTCGTGGCTGACGATGCGAAACCGTGTCGTCGTTGTCCCCCGCACAGAGGGAAAAGCGGACTCCCGTGGTCACCGGGTAGCCAAAAAGCGTGGGAGCTTCTGTGGCATCACCGAGCACGAGAACTTGTATTTTTTCGGGCTTCACCGGACTGTCAGGCTGCCCGGTTAACAGATTGAGACTGCGGGTAAACCACGTCCCGGAACTGGTCGTTGATGTCGACATGGCAAGCCACTGTCAGCACTTTACCGACTTTCTGCGCCTTGCCATCACCAAACCGGCGGATCGGCAGTCCGGTACGTTTGAGCAACCGTTCCAGTGCCACGCTGGTGACCGTAACGTACTCACGTATCTCGTGTGACAACGCAAAATCATAGACCTTGCGGATCATGCCCAGTGTGATGTCATTCAGGGGCGCCTGTCTGTTCACATCATCCTCGTGCGTGGCCACCGCAAAACGACTGAGCTCCCACACATGGTTGTCACTCGGCGCCGACTCTCCCCTTAACAGTTCGGGGAACGTATCGCGCAGCATATAAGGCCCCAGGGTCGGCAACAGGCGCCAGCAGCCTTCAATTTCACCACCGTCGTCTTCCGCCAGCATGTAAACGGGATCCATGTCATCGAATTCGTCATATTCAAGCTGGTAACGTGTGTGTACGTCCCAGCCAAGACGCTGATAAAAAACTTCATGGCGGAATGCGAACATATCCAGCAATACACTCTGGCCAAAACGGGGGGCATCACCACCACCCAGAAGAATTTTGCACATAAGTTGTCCTCCCTGTGAAACACGGGGGACAGTTAAGCGTTTAAATTAAAGGGGGGTAACTGTCAGATGTAACAGGTGTGGCAGGATCAACCGAACTGCGGCTCGATAATGCCCAGGGCCACAGCGCGGGCGACTGCCTGCTGGCGATTATTGACGCCCAGCTTGTGCTGGACATTCTGCAGGTGGAAAGTCACCGTACGTTCCGAAATACTGAGAATCTGCGAGGTCTCCCAGGCCGTTTTTCCCTCTGTCGCCCACAGCAGACACTCTTTTTCCCGCCCGGTCAGGTCGACCCGGT
>JALVCM010000171.1 GCA_027010005.1 Thiohalobacter sp. | reverse complement strand
GAAGATACCGGCCACCCACATCGCCGTGATGTACAGGACAATACCAATGGTCGCCAGCCAGAAATGCACATAGACCAGCCGTGTGCTGTACAGGCGTGTGTCATAAAGACGCGGGATCATGTGATAGAACGAGCCGAACGACACCATCGCCACCCAGCCCAGGGCGCCGGAGTGCACGTGACCAATGGTCCAGTCCGTGTAGTGTGAAAGCGCATTCACGCTTTTCAGCGACATCAGCGGTCCCTCGAAGGTCGACATGCCGTAGAACGACAGTGCAGTAATCAGGAACAGCATGATGGGGTCGGTACGCAGGCGGTCCCAGGCACCGGACAGGGTCATGATGCCGTTGATCATGCCGCCCCAGGACGGCAGCAACAGCATAATAGAGAAGGTTGCCGCCAGCGTGGATGTCCAGTCCGGTAACGCGGTCCAGTGCAGATGGTGTGCACCCACCCACATGTACAGGAAGGACAGTGCCCAGAAATGCACGATGGACAGACGGTAGGAATATACCGGGCGTCCCGCCTGCTTGGGCACGAAGTAATACATCATGCCGAGGAAGGCCGCGGTCAGGAAGAAGCCGACTGCATTATGCCCGTACCACCACTGGGTCATGGCATCCTGCACACCGGAGAACAGGCTGTAGGACTTGAGCGAAAACAGTCCGACCGGCACGGCAAGATTATTGAAGATATGCAGCAACGCAATAACCAGCAGGAAGGCGATAAAGAACCAGTTCGCGACATAAATATGCGGCTGTGAGCGTCGACGCAGTGTCTGTACGTAAATGGTGAAGTACACCACCCAGGTGACCAGGATAATCAGATCGATCGGCCATTCAAACTCGGCATACTCACGCGCCTGGGTATAACCAAAGACGTAGCTGAGTGCGCCCAGCGCCACGGCCGATTGCCAGCCCCAGAAGGTGAAAGTCGCCATCCAGTCGCTGTACAGGCGTGTCTGACAGGTACGCTGAACAATATAATAGGAGGTCGCAAACAGCGCGCTGCCACCAAAGCCGAAAATAACCAGCGTGGTATGCACCGGACGCAACCGGCCAAAAGTCAGCTGCGGTATATCGAAGTTCAGGAAAGGCCATGCCAGTTCTGACGCGATGTAGACGCCGGTACTCATACCGAGCACACCCCACACCAATGTCATTACAGCGAACTTCTTGATGATTTCGTAGTTGTACTGTTGCGTACTTCCCATACCTGCCTGCGCCATGTCTTTCTGCCTCGTTAGTGCGATCTGGCCATTGACCCGAAGTCCGGGCCGCAAAATCGGCACATTCTAATATACGAAACTACCCCAGGTAAAGCCCCTTATAAAAAAGCGGGATCTCTTGCACCTGTTTCTGCCACGCCAGCCATCCAGTGTAGTTCAAGATGAACCGCACAGGTGCAGGTTTACCTATTCTGCGAGGCCGGCCAGCTTTAACAGGTAGGGGACATAGTGATCAACAAGCAGAAAGGCAAACAGTGCCATCAGGTAGACGATCGAATAACCGAAGGTCTTCATGGCCTGCCGGTCACTTTCATCATGCATCAAGGCCCAGGCGTGATACAGAAACCCGGCACCCAGCCCAAGCGCACCCACGAGATACAACAGGCCACTCATATGCGTTACGAACGGCATGACCGTGACCACAACCAGCAGAATCGTATACAACAGCACCTGCAGGCGCGTGAACTGCACGCCGTGCGTCACGGGCAACATGGGGATATCAACCCTGGCGTACTCGTTACGGCGGTGGATCGCGAGCGCCCAGAAATGCGGCGGTGTCCACACGAAGATAATCAGGAACAGCAGCAAGGCGTGCGGATCGACCGTGCCGGTAACGGCTGTCCAGCCCAGTACCGGCGGGGCAGCACCGGCGGCACCGCCAATCACGATATTCTGCGGCGTAGCACGTTTCAGGTACAGCGTGTAGATCACGGCATAACCAATCAGCGAAGCGAAGGTCAGCACCGCCGTGAGGGTGTTGACGAACTCCACCAGGATCCACATGGCCAGCGCACCAAGCACCAGCGCAAACACCAGGCAATTACGGCTGGTCAGGGTGCCGCTGGCAACCGGACGGTTACGCGTCCGCGCCATCTGCGCATCGGCATACTGGTCAACCACATGATTGATCGCCGCAGCCGATGCGGCCGCCATACCGATACCCAGCGTGCCGAAAACCAGCGGCTGCCACGGCACCATACCCGGCACAGCGAGAAACATGCCGACCAGCGCCGTAAACACGATCAGCGCCACGACTTTCAGCTTGCATACACCGAGATAGTCCCGCCAGCGAGCGCCCAGCGAGGCTGTCATTGAATAACTCATGCCTGTTTCCCGCGCCACACCGGCGCCTGTCAGCGAATTGCAAAGATTGGCTATTTTACCCTAATCCGGAGTACTTTAAGAGCTTCTCCAGGTCCTTGATCATCCCACGGGGTGCCTCACCCGGATCATACTTCATCATCAGGTTCCCGAGCGGGTCGACAAGGTAGATCCGGTTAGCCACCAGCGGATCCTGTCCGTCCAGATCAAATGTCTGCAACAGGACTTCCTCACCGGCTGCCGGGGCGATAACCTGTCCCGGGAAGTGCGCCTGCAACTCCTGTCGTTGTGCCTCACTGACACCCTCCATATCCCACAGCATCAGCCGCCTCAGGCGATCGATATTCTTCCCCTGGGCAAGACGAATCTGGCGGATGTTATATAACTGTTCGACACAGGGTTTCGTGCAGGCACCTTTCGCCAGGTAGAGTATCGTCCACTTGCCCCGCAGGAAAGTTTCGTCGATTTCCTTGCCCTGCTGTGTTTCCAGATTAAATGCCGGTAATTTACGTACTGGCTGAACAAGGTCACCGTGATTCGTCGTGGTTTCAGGTTTCCAGTCCGGAAACACAGTAATCACCAGTGTGGCGAGAATCAGTGGTGCGGCAAATATCACCAGCACCAGCACCATGGAAATTCTTGCCCGCCGCCGGCCGGCGTCTTGTGGAGGAACAGTATTTGATTTGTTGTGGCTCATTCTTTCACTCTTCGCGTATTAACAGCCAGATAGATAACCAGCAAGGTTATCGCCAGGCCAAACCATTGTACGGCATAACCGATATTCCGCTCGGGACCAAACCCGGCAACAGGCTTCCATTGCCGTATGTAACCCTCCGGCTCACCCGCATCCAGCAACAGGGTAACAGGCAGCAATGGCCGGCCCAGCTCCACGGACAGTGCCTCGATGCGAATCTGCTGGATACGCCAGGGCCAGAGCTGGCGGGGAGGCTCTTCACCCAGCATGAAAACCTTTTCAGGTGGAATTTTTATGCGCCCAGAAATCTGCTGTGTCTGCCCGGAAACTGTCACATCCGGCAGCTTGTCCCGGCGCTGTCCCAGTGGAATCCAGCCCCGGTTGACCAGCACGGCTACCCCGCTGTCCCGGATCAGAAAGGGCGTCAATACGTGATAACCTGCCTGCCCGGCATGCGTACGGTTGTCGAGCAGGAACTGGTGATGCGTATCATAATGCCCGGTCACTACCGCGCTACGATAATTCAGTCCGGCGACCGATTTCAGCTCCCCCTCAAGTCGAAAGACCGTCTGATCCGGTTCTTCGCCATACTGGGCAAACAGCACCCTTTTCTGTTCCGCACGGTCCAGCTGCCAGAAACCCAGGGCAATCAGAAACCCGAACAACACCAGGGTAACCAGCGTAGGCCAGAGACCTGGACTGAATTCCAGAGGGCCAATTTTCAT